>JAFQJK010000120.1 GCA_017415005.1 Rikenellaceae bacterium | reverse complement strand
GGGATGGTTCCCATCCGAGCTCCCGCTGGAGTTTCGAGCTGTCGATGGCGTACCTGAGGTCGTGTCCGGCACGGTCTGCGACGTAGGTGATCAGGTCGAGGGAGGCTCCCTCGGGCCGTCCGAGCAGGCGGTCGACGGTCCGGATGAGCACCCGGATCAGGTCGATGTTCTTCCACTCGTTGAAGCCGCCGATGTTATAGGTGTCGGCGACGCGTCCCTTGTGGAAGATCAGGTCGATGGCCCGTGCGTGGTCCTCGACGTACAGCCAGTCGCGGACGTTCTCGCCCCTGCCGTATACGGGCAGCGGCTTGCGGTGCCGGATATTGTTGATGAACAGCGGGATGAGCTTTTCGGGGAACTGGTACGGGCCGTAGTTGTTCGAGCAGTTGGTCACGATCGTGGGCATACCGTACGTATCGTGGTAGGCCCGCACGAAGTGGTCGGATGACGCCTTGCTTGCCGAGTAGGGGCTGTGGGGCCGGTATGGCGTGTCCTCGTAAAAGAAGTCCTTGCCGTAGGCCATGTGGTGCTCGGCCGACGAGGCCGTTGTCGAGAAGGGGGGCTCGATGCCTTCGGGGTGCGTGAGCCCGAGCGCGCCGTACACCTCGTCGGTCGAGATGTGGTAGAAGAGCTTTCCGTCCCAGCGTTCGGGGCGGGCCTCCCAGCGGAGTCTGGCCGCCTGCAGGAGCGAGAGGGTGCCCATCACATTGGTCCGGGCGAAGGTGAAGGGGTCGCGGATCGAGCGGTCGACGTGGCTCTCGGCGGCCAGGTGGATCACGCCGTCGATATCGTACTTTTCGAACAGGGCGCACATGGCCTCGAAGTCGCATATGTCGGCCTTGACGAAGGTGTAGTTCGGCTCACGCTCGACATCGCGCAGGTTCTCCAGGTTGCCTGCATAGGTGAGCTTGTCGAGGTTTACGATATGGTACCGGGGGTACTTTTTGACCATCAGGCGCACCACGTGCGAGCCGATGAACCCGGCTCCGCCGGTGATCAGGATGTTGCGTTCGAACATATTGTCAGATGTTTTCGTTTGCCTGGATGCGCTGCAGGCACCTCCCGAGCGCCTCCCTCCAGTGTGGAATGTCGATGCCGAAGGTCTCGCGCACCCGGGTCTTGTCGAGTACGGAGTAGGCGGGCCGCTTCACGCCGGCGGGGAACTCGTCCGAGTGGCAGGGCTCGACGGCGCCGCGTACGCCTCCGGCCATGCGCGCCACCTCGTAGGCCAGGTCGTACCACGAGCACACCCCCTCATTGCTGAAGTGGTATATGCCCTCGCGCCCCCGGTAGCTTCCCTGGCCGACCACCCGGGCGATGAGCGCGGCCAGGTCTGCGGCATAGGTGGGCGACCCGACCTGGTCGAAGACCACGCGCACGCGCTCCCGCTCGGCCGTCAGGCGCAGCATGGTCTTCACGAAGTTGTTCCCGTACTCGGAGTATAGCCACGCGGTCCGGAAGATCAGGTAGCTGCAGCCCGATGCCCCGATGGCCCGTTCGCCGGCCAGCTTGGTGCGGCCGTACACGCCCAGCGGACACACCGGGTCGTCCTCGCGGCGGGGCACGTTGCCCGCTCCGCCGAATACGTAGTCGGTCGATATGTGGATCAGCGTCGCCCCGGCCTCGCGGGCCGCCCCGGCCAGTATCCCCGGCGCGAGGTGGTTGATGCGGTCCGCCGCCTGCTCGTCGTCCTCGGCCCGTTCGACATGGGTGTAGGCGGCGCAGTTGACGATCACCCCGGCCCGTGTCTCGGCTACGGCCTGCCGTACCGCACCGGGATCGGTTATGTCGAGCTGGGCTACGTCGGTGAACACCCAGCGCAGCGGCGATCCTTCGGCCGTCCTGCGCAGCTCCCGGCCCAGCTGCCCGTCGGCGCCGGTCACCAGTATACTTGTATTGTCTTGTTCCATCGCTCTGTTTTTGATGTCTGCGGCTTATCCGTTCACTCTCCCCCTCCGCGCCGTGAAGCTCCGCGGGCTTTCCCGCCCCGCGCACTCCGTGCAATAAATGCCCGCGCCGGTCCGCCCTTGTCGCGAACGCGCGTTGCCCGTCACCCGCTCCCGGCTTGTCTGGCAGCTCCCCGCTCTCGCCGCCGCATGGTATGGTCTTTCCTGCTCGCTTGTCTGCGTGGCGGATCACACGTCCCCGCCGTCCTGCCTCGCGTTCCCTGCGCTTACCGGGCCCGGATGGCCGCCTTCAGTCCTGACCGCCCCCGCCCGCTGCGCCGCCGCGAGGCTCCCCCGGCTGCGCACGGGCTGCCCGTGCGCTGTTCCGCATTGCCCGCCCCTGCAGGTCTTCCTTTTTGCTACCGGGCTTCCCCGGCGTAATAGTCGACGCTGTAGTCGAAAAGCTCTCCGGCCTCCGCCAGGGAGGGATGTGCCCGGTCTTTGTCCGAAAGCAGGACCTCCGCCGCCGGAACTCGCCAGTCGATACCCAGCGCCGGATCGTCCCACGCAATGGCCCCCTCGCTCTGCGGGGCGTAATAGTTGTCGCACTTGTACTGGAATACCACGGTGTCGCTCAGCACCGAGAACCCGTGGGCGAACCCCCGGGGTATGAACAGCTGCCGGTGGTTCTCGGCGCTCAGCTCGACAGCCACATGACGCCCGAAAGTGGGCGACCCGCGGCGAAGGTCGACAGCAACGTCCAGAACGGTCCCCTCCACCACCCGGACCAGCTTCGACTGGGCATGCGGCGGCTTCTGAAAGTGCAGCCCCCGCACCACCCCGTACCTGGAGCGCGACTCATTGTCCTGCACGAAGACCGTGCGGCACACGCGCTCTGCGAATTCCCGATGAGAGTAACTCTCGAAAAAGTAACCCCGTGAATCCCCGTAAAGACGGGGCGCGAGGAT
>JAFQJK010000119.1 GCA_017415005.1 Rikenellaceae bacterium | reverse complement strand
GGCGACGGCATCCGTACGCTCGACCCGGCGGAGATCGAGGCCTACATCAACCACTACACCAAGCAACGGGCTGGTAAAAAGGTCGTTAAGTTTGTCCCCGCGTCGGGGGCCGCGACCCGGATGTTCAAGCAGCTATTCGAGTTTCTGGCCGACGGCCAGCCCAATGAGGCAACCGGCGAAGTGATTGCCTCGCTGCCCCGTTTTGCATTTTACGAAGCGCTCCGGGCGCTCACCGGCAGCGACAAGGATACCCGCCGGATCATCTCGGCCATCGTCGGCCCCGAAGGGCTCAATTACGGCAGCCTGCCCAAAGCGCTGATCCTGTTCCACAATTATCCGGAAGGACCCCGCACCGCCGCCGAGGAGCATCTGGCCGAGGGGGCCCTCTACGCCTTGTCGGACGGCGACGTGGTCCACATACATTTTACGGTCTCGCCGGAACACATGACCGACTTCGAGGCCCTGGCTGCGGCGGCGGCAGCCAAACTCGGCAGCCGCTACGGCGTGCGTTTCGACATCAGCTTCTCGACCCAGAAGCCGAGCACCGACACGATCGCTGTCACACCCGGCAACGAACCGTTCCGCAACGATGACGGCAGCCTGCTGTTCCGCCCTGCCGGGCACGGCGCGCTGCTGGCCAACCTGAACGACATCGATGCCGACCTCGTCTTCATCAAGACGGTCGACAACGTAGCGCCCGACCGCCTCAAGGGCGATACGGTCATTTATAAGAAAGCGCTGGCCGGCCTGCTGCTCGACCTTCAGAGACGCAGCTTCGAGTACCTCCGCCGACTCGACCTGCCGGATACCGACCCATACCTGCTGCGAGAGATCGCCTCCTTTATCGAGAATGAGCTCTGCTACCGATTCCCGGGCGGCTTTGAGGCCCGACCCGCCAAAGAGCGCCGGGCCGTGCTGCGCAGCACGCTCGACCGCCCGATCCGCGTATGCGGCATGGTCCGCAACGAGGGCGAGCCTGGCGGCGGACCGTTCTGGACCACCGGTAGCGACGGATCGCAATCGCTCCAGATCGCCGAGTCGTCGCAGATCGCCCCCGGACAACGCAGCCTGATGACCGACGCCACACATTTCAACCCTGTCGACCTGGTCTGCGGCCTGCGCGACTACAAAGGCGCGAAATTTGATTTGCAGCGCTTCGCGGACCCGCAGACGGGATTCATTTCGACCAAGTCGAAAAACGGCCGCGAGCTGAAGGCCCAGGAGCTGCCCGGCCTCTGGAACGGAGCGATGGCCCGGTGGAACACCGTGTTCGTTGAGGTGCCGATCACGACCTTCTCGCCGGTCAAGGTGGTCAACGACCTGCTCCGTCCGCAACACAGCCAGGCATAACGAGGCCGTTCATCGAAAACACCGTTAAGATGTCCTAATCGGTGTTTCGGCGCAGAAACATGGTGACCGCATCCACTAAAAAACTATTTTTGGTCGTTCAGTTTCACCACCGACACTTCCAGCAGACAAGGATTAATTGTAAAATAAATTGACATAAGCTATGGAAAACAAGCTCGAACAGTTGACCCAGAAATTGTATAACGAGGGTCTGGCCAAAGGCCGCATGGAAGCCGACGACCTGGTAGCCAAGGCTCAGGGCGAGGCCGCGAAGATCATCGCCGATGCCCGGGCCCAGGCCGACGCGCTGATCAAAGCCGCAGAGCAGAGCGCCGAAGAGCTGCGCAAAAATACGCAGACCGAGATCGCGCTGGCCTCGCGCCAGGCCGTGAACACGCTCAGGCAGCAGATCGAACGGCTCGTCGTCATGAAGAGCGTGGCCCCGTCGGTGGGCAGCGTCAACGTTGACCCTGCCTTTATCAAGGATATGCTGCTGGCTGTCGCCCGGAACTGGAACGGCTCGATGTCGGGCAAGATCGAGCTCCGGGCCCTGCTCCCCGCCGATACGCAAGAAACCTTCGACCGACTGATCGCCCAGAGCGCCGGCCAGGCACTGACCGGCGGTCTCGAAGTGGTCTACGACAACGGCGTGAAGAGCGGTTTCAAGATCGGTCCGAAGGACGGCAGTTACTATATCAGCTTCAGCGACGCCGACTTCGACGCGTTGCTGATGGACTACCTGCGTCCGAAAGTGGCCGAGCTTCTCTTTTCCGATCCTTCGAAATAAAGCGTCCGGGTTATGGCTAAACAATATTATTGTCTTGTCGCCAGCCTCCGCGAGTACACGCTCGACACGGACCGCAAGGGCTTCGACGCCGTGGCCATCCGCCGCGAGATCGAAGAGGAGCTCTCGGACCGCGACCGCGAGACGGTGCGCCTGTTCTACCGGTTCTACGACATCGAAAATCTCGTGAGCCGGATGAACGGACGCAGCCGCTTCAACGCACTGGGCAACCTCACCGAGGCGGAGCTCGCCGAGGCGATCGAGCATCCGGCCGAGCTGCCCCCTTTTATGCGTGACACGCTCGACGCCTACCGCAATCCGGATAACGCCGAATACGAGGATACCGACACTTCGGTCGCGATCGAGCATACGCTCCTCACGCGTTATTACGAGACGTGCGCTCGCTCGCGCAACCGTTTCGTACGCGAATGGTACGCCTTCGACCAGAACCTGCGCAACGTCTGCGCCGCATACGCCGCGCGCAAGGCAGAGATTCCGGTGGAAAGCGTCACCGTAGGGCGCAACGAGATCACCGATGCGCTGGCCCGCAGCTCGGCAGCCGACTTCGGGCTGCGCGGCGAGCTCGACTACCTCGATCCGGTGGTGGCTGCCATGCAGAACGACGAGAACCTCGTCGACAAGGAGCACAAGATCGACATGATCCGCTGGAACATGGCCGACGAGCTGACCACGTTCGATTATTTCGACCTCAACCGCATCCTGGCCTATCTGGTCAAGGTGAACATCATCCACCGCTGGGCGGCGCTCGATCCCGAACGCGGACGCGCCATGTACGACCGGCTGATCGCAGAGCTCAGCAGCCGGGATATTTTGGAACAAGCAGAAGAAAACAAAGAATAATACGATATGAAGACAACCGGGCAAGTAGCGGGCATCATCTCCAACATCGTGATCGTCAAGGTCGACGGTCCGGTGGGCCAGAACGAGATATGCTCCGTGTATCTTGGAGATACGAAGATGATGGCCGAGGTCATCAAGGTGACGGGCGACAAAGCCTACGTCCAGGTCTATGACAGCACCCGCGGACTGAAGATCGGCGACCGCGTCGAGTTCGAGGGCCACATGCTCGAGGTGACGCTCGGGCCGGGCATCCTCTCGCGCAATTACGACGGCCTGCAGAACGACCTCGAGAAGATGGATAGCCTCTTCATCCAGCGCGGCTCGCGCACCGAGCCGCTCGACTTCGACGCCACGTGGGAGTTCACCCCGCTGGCCAAAGCGGGCGATCCGGCCTCGGCCGGCAGCTGGCTGGGCGAGGTGACCGAGAAGTGGATCAAGCACAAGATCATGACCCCGTTCGCGATGAACGGCCAGTATACCGTCAAAAGCATCGTCCCGGCCGGTACCTACAAAACGACCGACACGGTGGCCGTGCTTACCGACACCGACGGCAAGGAATATCCCGTCACGATGGTCCAGCGCTGGCCCGTGAAGCAGGCGATCAAGGCCTATCAGGAGAAGCCGCGCCCGACACGCATCATGGAGACGGGCGTACGCGCCATCGACACGTTCAACCCGATCGCCGAGGGAGGTACAGGCTTTATCCCCGGCCCGTTCGGCGCCGGCAAGACCGTGCTCCAGCATGCCATCTCGAAACAGGCCGACGCCGACGTGATCATCTTCATCGCCTGCGGCGAGCGCGCCAACGAAGTGGTCGAGATCTTCACCGAGTTCCCGCGGCTCGACGACCCGCGCACGGGCCACAAGCTCATGGAACGCACGACGATCATCTGTAACACCTCGAACATGCCCGTGGCCGCCCGTGAGGCGTCGGTCTACACCGGGATGACCATCGGCGAGTACTACCGCGCCATGGGCCTCAAAGTGCTGATCCTCGCCGACTCGACCTCGCGATGGGCGCAGGCGCTGCGCGAGATGTCGAACCGCCTCGAGGAGCTCCCGGGCCAGGATGCCTTCCCGATGGACCTGCCGGCCATCATCTCGAACTTCTACGCCCGCGCGGGGCTGGTACACCTGAACAACGGCGCAACCGGCTCTGTTACGTTCATCGGCACCGTATCGCCCGCCGGCGGCAACCTCAAGGAACCGGTGACCGAGTCGACCAAGAAGGCGGCCCGCTGCTTCTACGCCCTCTCGCAGGGCCGTGCCGACAGCAAGCGCTACCCCGCGATCGACCCGCTCGACAGCTACTCCAAGTACCTCGAGTATCCCGAGATCGTCGAATACCTCGACGGCCGCATCGAGAAAGGCTGGGTCGACCTCGTCTACAAAGGCAAGACGCTCGTCCAGCGCGGCAAGGAGGCCTACGAGCAGATCAACATCCTGGGTGATGACGGCGTACCGGCCGAATACCACGAGCGCTACTGGAAATCCGAGCTTATCGACTTCGTGATCCTGCAACAGGATGCTTTCGACGCAACCGACGCCAACTGTCCGATCGAGCGCCAGCAGTATATGTACAACCTGGTCCTCGACATCTGCGACAAGTCGTTCCGCTTCGGCGAGTTCACCCAGTGCACCGAGTTCTTCAAGCAGCTGATCAACATCTTCAAACAGATGAACTACTCGGAGTTCAAGAGCGACAAGTTCGAAGACTACCGCCGCCAGATCGACCAGCTGGTGGAAGGACAGGTATCAACCCCTAAAGAAGCCTAATCATGGAGACACGAGCATTTCAGAAGATATACACCAAAATCGACAATATCACCAAGGCCACTGTCAGCCTCCGCGCCTCGGGCGTGGGCAATGACGAGCTGGCCAGCGTGGGCGGCAAGCTCGCTCAGGTGGTAAAGATCACCGGTGATCTAGTCACCCTCCAGGTCTTCTCCGGCACGGAGGGTATCACGACCGACTCGGAGGTCGTCTTTCAGGGCGAGCCCCCTATGCTGAAGGTGAGCGACGACCTGGCCGGACGCTTTTTCAACGCCTATGGCCAGCCCATCGAGGGCGGCGCCGAGGTCGAGGGCGAGGCCCGCGAGATCGGAGGTCCGACGGTCAATCCGTTCAAGCGCCTCCAGCCCTCGGAACTGATCGCCACCGGCATCGCCGGCATCGACCTCAACAATACGATCGTAACGGGCCAAAAGATCCCGTTCTTCGCCGACCCCGACCAACCCTACAACCAGGTGATGGCCATGGTGGCGCTGCGCGCCAAGGCCGACAAGATCATCCTCGGCGGCATGGGCATGACCAACGACGACTTCCTGTTCTTCAAGCACGTCTTCGAGAATGCCGGAGCGCTCGACCGCATCGTGAGTTTCGTCAACACGACCGAGAACCCGCCCGTCGAACGGCTGCTCGTTCCGGACATGGCGCTGACCGCCGCCGAGTACTTCGCCGTCGACAAAGGCCAGAAGGTCCTCGTGCTGCTGACCGACATGACGCTCTACGCCGACGCGCTGGCCATCGTGTCGAACCGCATGGACCAGATCCCGTCCAAGGACTCGATGCCGGGCTCGCTCTACTCCGATCTGGCGAAGATCTACGAGAAAGCAGTACAGCTGCCCAACGGCGGCTCGATCACGATCATCGCCGTGACGACGCTCTCGGGCGGCGACATCACGCACGCCGTGCCCGACAACACGGGTTACATCACCGAGGGCCAGCTGTTCCTGCGCAACGACTCGGACACCGGCAAGGTCATCGTCGACCCGTTCCGCTCGCTGAGCCGCCTCAAGCAGCTGGTGATCGGTAAGAAGACCCGCGAGGACCATCCGCAGGTGATGAACGCCGCCGTGCGCCTCTACGCCGACGCGGCCAATGCCAAGACCAAGCTTGAGAACGGCTTCGACCTCTCGGATTACGACGAGCGTACGCTCTCGTTCGCCAAGGAGTACTCGACCAAGCTGCTGGCCATCGACGTCAATATCGAGATCACCACGATGCTCGACACGGCCTGGGAGCTGTTCGCCAAATACTTCACCAAGGCCGAGGTGGCCATTAAGGACGAGCTCGTCGCCAAATACTGGCCGAAGAAGGATGAATAAACAATCCGAACGCTATGGCAATCAAATTTCAATATAACAAAACGGCACTGAACGATCTGGGCAAGCAGCTCAAGATGCGGACCCGTGCCTTGCCCACGATCAAGAGCAAGGAGTCGGCCCTGCGTCTCGAGGTCAAGAAGGCCAAGGACGAAGCCGCCGCATACGCCGCCAAAGTCGAGGCCCTCACGGCCCGGTACGACTACATGATGGCGCTTTGGGGCGAGTTCGATCCCGACCTGCTGCGCGTGCGGGACGTCGAGCTTACGATCAGCAAGATCGCCGGAGTACGTATCCCGGTGCTGCGCGAGATCGTCTTCGAAGAGAAGCCCTACGACCTGTTCACCAGCCCCGTATGGATCGCCGACGGCATCGCGCTGCTCAAGGAGCTGGCCCGGCTGGGTATCGAGCGCGAGTTCTACACCCGCAAGACCGAGCTGCTCGACTATGCGCGCAAGAAGACGACCCAGAAGGTGAACCTTTACGAGAAAGTGCAGATACCGGGTTACGAAGACGCGATCCGCAAGATCAAGCGTTTCCTCGAGGACGAGGAGAACCTCTCGAAGAGCGCCCAGAAGATCGTCAAGACACGCCACGAACAAACCGAAGGAGAGGAGGGAGTTGCGATATGATCGTTCCGTTGACCAAATACGACATCGTGCTGCTGAGCACCGCGCGCGAAGACTTCCTGACCAGGCTGCAGGACCTCGGGCTGGTCGACATCACCATCACCTCCTGGGAGCCATCCGAGCGCGACCGTGAGCTGATGAGTTCGATCGAGCACCACCGCATCGGCCTCATCCGGCTCAAGGAGCAGGCCAAGCGCCCGGAGGCCCAGAAGGCCGAACCGTTCAAAGATGCGGGCGAAGCTTACGACCAGTACCTGATGGCCGTGAGCGAGTACGACCGCCTGGCCGCCGAGCTGGCCCGCGCCCGTAAGGAGGCCGAGGAGCTGCTCGTCTGGGGCACGTTCTCGCCCGACACGCTCGCACAGCTCCGCGAACAGGGTATCGAGCTGCGCTATTTCTGGACCTACACCAACGAGTTCCTCAGCAAGCTGCCCGAGTGGGAACAGGAGTACCACGTCGAGGAGATACGCTCCGAGGGAGGGATCACGCATTTTGTGGTCGTCACCCACCCCGGCGAAACGGTTTCGATCAACGCTCAGGAGATCAAGGCTCCGACTGCCAACTACCAGCAAAAGGAAGCCGAGATCGCCGGACTCGAAGCCGAGCTTGAAGTACAGGCGGCGATCCTCGACCGCTGCGCCCGCAGTATCGAGTTGATCCGCGCCCACATGAACGGGGTCCGCGAGCAGCTGCACTTCAGCCAGGCCGCCCGCAGCGGCGAGACGGCGGCCGACGACGCGCTGGTCGTGCTCGAAGGCTGGGCCACGCGCGAGACCTCGGACAAGGTGGATGCCCTGCTCGAGGAGTACCCCGACCTGATCTACCTCAAGTCGGACCCCACGCCCGAGGACAATACCCCGGTCCAGCTCAAGAACAACCGGTTCGCCCGGCTTTTCGAGCTGATCGGTAACTTCTACTCGCTGCCCAAGTACGGCTCGATGGACCTCACGCCGTTCTTCGGCCCGTTCTACATGCTGTTCTTCGGATTCTGCCTGGCCGATGCGGGCTACGGACTGCTGCTCTTCCTGGGCGGCCTGTTCCTGTTGCTCAAGGGGGGCGAGAAGATGAAAAGCATCTCAAAACTGACGATGCTCTGCGGCAGCGCAACGATGGTCTTCGGATTCTTCGTCGGCTCGTTCTTCGGGATCGAGCTCTCGAAGCTCCCGGCTTTCGAGGCCTTCCGCAACTATTTCCTCTCGACCGACAACCTGTTCACGCTGGCGATCGGCGTGGGTATCGTGCAGATACTCTTCGGCATGGTGCTGAAAGTGATCAACACGACCCATATGTACGGGTTCCGCTATGCGCTCTCGACCATCGGCTGGATGATCGTCATCATCGCCAGCCTGGCGGCCTACCTGCTGCCCGACCTGGACGTCACGGGCTTCTCGTTCAGTTCTCCGGCCTACCTGGCGCTGCTGGGCATCGGGTTGTTCATGATGCTGTTCCTCAACTCGCCGGGCAAGAACCCGTTCGCCAATCTCGGCTCGGGACTGTGGAACACCTATAACGACGTGACCGGCCTGTTGGGTGACGTGCTGAGCTACATCCGTCTGTTCGCCATCGGCCTCTCGGGCGGTATCCTGGCCCTCGTGTTCAACGACCTTGCCATGGGACTGAGTCCCGATATCCCGGTCGTACGGCAGATCGTCGTCGTGCTGATCCTGATCATCGGGCATGGCATCAACCTGTTCATGTCGTCGCTCAGCTCGTTCGTCCACCCGATGCGTCTCACGTTCGTAGAGTTCTACAAAAATGCCGGTTTCGACGCGGCCCAGCGCTCTTTCGAGCCACTCAAGCGAATCAAGGAAAATTAGCATTCAATAAAAATTAACTACTTAAAAACTTTCAATTATGACAGTCAGTTATGTATTAGCCTTTGTGGGAGTAGCCATCATGGTCGGCCTGAGCGGCATTGCCAGCTCGATCGGTACTTCGATCACGGGTATGGCCGCAGTCGGCGCGATGAAGAAGAACAGCAGCGCGTTCGGTAGCTACCTGATCCTCTGCGCCCTTCCCGGTAGCCAGGGCCTTTACGGTTTCGTCGGCTATTTCATGGTCAAGAGCTTCCTGGTCCCGGAGATCACGCTGTTCCAGGCTGCCGCCATCTTCGGCGCAGGCCTGATCATGGGCGGCGTCGGCGTTCTGAGCAGCTACATGCAGTCGAAAGTCTGCGCCAACGGCATCTCAGCGATCGGAAACGGACACGACGTCATGGGCAACACCCTGATCCTGGCCGCTTATCCCGAGCTTTACTCGATCCTGGCCGTTGCCGCCACCTTCCTGATCAGCCAGGCAATTTAATTACCCGTCTGTTCCATTTCGGGCAAAAGGGTCCCATCCGGTCGGATGGGACCCTTATTCAATTCCCCATTTAAGGACACCGGTTGCAAAACCCAAATAATATGTCTATTTTTGAACGCAATATATTCATCCAAGATGAGTGCTTCATCGCTTAATTTAACCATACTCTTATGAATATCATCATCGTCGGTACCGGTTATGTCGGACTGGTCACGGGGACTTGCTTTGCCGAAATGGGTGTTAACGTCACCTGTGTCGACATCGATAAAACCAAAATCCAGAAGCTTAACGAGGGCATCATGCCAATCTTCGAACCGGGCCTCGAAGAGCTGGTCCGCAAGAACGTGCAGGAAGGCCGGCTCCACTTTGCGACCGACTTGGGCCAGCACATTCCCGGAGCCTCGATCATTTTCAGCGCAGTGGGCACTCCCCCCGACGAAGACGGCAGCGCCGACCTCAAATACGTTCTCGACGTAGCCCGTCAGGTCGGGCGCCACATCAACGATTACGTACTGCTCGTCACCAAAAGCACCGTCCCCGTGGGCACGGCACAGAAAGTGCGCGACGCCGTACAACAGGAGCTGGACAAGCGCGGGCTCTCCGTCGAATTCGACATCGCTTCGAATCCCGAGTTTCTGAAAGAGGGGGCGGCTATCAAAGATTTCATGGCTCCCGACCGTGTGGTCGTCGGTGTTGAGAGCGACCGGGCCCGCAAGCTGATGGAGCGACTCTACAAGCCTTTCCTGCTCAACGGCTACCCGATCTACTTTATGGATATCGCATCGGCCGAGATGACCAAGTACGCAGCCAATGCCATGCTCGCTACGCGCATCAGCTTTATGAACGAGATCGCCAATCTTTGCGAGCGTATCGGAGCCGATGTCGAAATGGTCCGCAAGGGTATCGGCAGCGACCAGCGCATCGGTAAAAGTTTCCTCTACGCCGGATGCGGCTACGGGGGATCGTGTTTTCCCAAGGATGTCAAGGCGCTGGCCCACACCGGCCGAGAGCATGGCTACCCGATGCGGATCGTCGAAGCGGTCGAAGCGGTCAACGAAGAACAGAAAAGCATCGTATTCGACAAGCTCTGCGAGGTCTTCGGGGGAGAACTGTCCGGTAAGACCGTAGCGGTCTGGGGGCTCGCCTTCAAACCTGAAACGGACGATATGCGCGAGGCGCCGGCCCTGGTGGTCATTGAAAAGCTGCTCGCGGCAGGCGCCCGGGTCAAGGCCTTCGACCCGATCGCGATGGACGAGGCCCAACGACGCATCGGCAACCGCATCACATACACCGAAAGCATGTACGACGCAGCCCAGGATGCCGATGCCGTCATCCTGATGACCGAATGGAAACAATTCCGGCTTCCGAACTGGAAAAGGATCAAAACCGCCATGCGCGGCAATGCGATCGTCGACGGCCGTAACATATACG
>JAFQJK010000118.1 GCA_017415005.1 Rikenellaceae bacterium | reverse complement strand
GATCGCCAGTTGCGACAGGATCGCAGGTCCCTTCACGTTGACGTTCATCACCCGGTCCCACACCGCGAGATCGAGGTCGCCTACCGTCATGAAGTTATCCAGAATCCCGGCATTGTTGACCAGTATGTCGATCGTTCCGAACTGCTTCACCGCACCCGACACGAGCCTCTCAAGGTCTTCGTTTTTCGACACGTCGGCCTCGACGCCGAGCGCCTCACCGCCCGCGGCGGCCAAATCGGCCACCACCCGGTCCACAGCTTCGCCTTTCAGATCGGCCACGACCACCTTCACGCCTCTGGCGGCCAGCAATCGCACGATCGCCTCGCCCATGCCCGAGCCTGCGCCCGTCACAACGGCAACTTTGTTCTGTAATGAATCCATCGTCTGATCGTTTTGGTAAGACATCGCACCCGGCAGCTGACCTCGCAGCCCCGGCCTGCAAACGGATCCACCGCACAATCCGGGCCAGGCGCCGCCCTACCCCTCTTTTTTGACCGACACGATCTTCTGCAGGAAGAGATTGTTGGGCAGTACGATCAGCTCCCCCTCATCCGTACGGAGATGGGTATAGAACGTCTGGATATTCTCGATGGTCGCGTTTAAAGGGACATCTTTATCGAGAATACGGATGCGGTCGCCGATCCGGAACGGAGCCGTAAAGAACATGACGATCCCGGCCGTGATATTGCTCAGCACCGACCATTGGGCAAACAGCGCGACACCCAGCACGGCAACGATCGACGACAGGCCGAGCAGCATATTCTGCGGCTCGACGCCCCATATGATCGCCAGGGCGAACAGGAATGTCACGTTCAGGATCACGACGATGATATGGCGCACCTGCAACGTACGCGCCTCGGACCGCTGGGCTCCTACCCCGTTGGGGCGGATCAGCTTATTGACGATCAGCTTCGAGAGCGGCAGTAATGCAACGACGACCGCAGAAGCTATGATCTGCATAATGTGTTCTTTCATATCCGACCAATCTGATTGATACCAACAACAACTGCAATTATCCTGCTATACGGTGCTCCCCGCTGTTTTTTACGCGCCGCACCATTGCGGCACAACCGGCGAGGCATCAGACGCCGGCCCGTGTAAGGTACGCACTTTCGTCCGATCTGCCAAAAACGCACGCATTGCCTGCCGGGCATAGAACTTTACCGAACCCCGACCGTCCTAAGATCAAACCGGCCTCCAAAACGGAGGAGCGAAACTCACCCCCGATCCCGATTGAGCCCTGACCGAACACTCGCATCTGTTCCTGCTTTGCCCGATGCTAGCGGTTTTCGGCCAGACCCGTCTCCTGTAGCCATTGGACGCCCCCTACGCATCTCCGCAGCCTATATCACGGACCCGGAGAGGCCCGCCTCGCCCATCTTCGTCTCCGACAACTGCCCGCGCCACTGCCCCACCGACATACGCGTCAATCCGGCAGTCACACACGCCTGTGCATTAAACTTTGCATAGTTCGCCTTATATGCCTATATTTAGCTATCTTATGGCCCAGACAGTACCTCACCCGCATCGCCGGAGCCATACGCATACTTAACCGAAAGCGACCATACAACCTAAACACAATAAAAATGAGCTCATTCAAGAAGTGGTTACAAAACTTCAATCCCCGCGAGAAACGCAGGTTTTTCATGTATTCAGGAGTAATATACGGCGGCATCGTCGGTTTTTACTACTATTTTACCGGCAGCAAGGATTTTGCCGTGGCCACCATATCCAACTGTTTCTGGATGCTGGTCATCTTTACGATCATCGTTGCCGTTTACAGAAAGGATAAAGGCGACGGGTTCTGGAAAGATTATCTGATCGGCGCATTGATCTACTGCGGAGCCGCGACTGCCGGCGTTCTCATCGGCGTAATCTCGACCATCCTGCTGGCGATCGTCGTGGCTCTGGCTCTCATTTCAGGCGTGTTCCTGCCGAGCCTGTTCGGACCGGGGGCAAAGGGGACAGGACTCGGCAATGTCGGCGACGACAACGGCAATCCCGGCTTTCAGCACAACTGTTGCTACACATGCAGCCGGTACTCATACGGCCAATGCCTCGCCAACCCGGGACAGCCCGTTTCGGACCCCGGTTCCACCGTATGCGGCAGCTTCATGCTCAAATGATCACGGCACATACCGGACATGAGACCGGGGATACGCTCTCCAAGCGAGCGTATCCCCGGTCTCTATCTTCTGTCCGATCCGCGCTCCTCATGCCGGGCCTCGTCTGTCCGTTCGATCCGGATCGGACGGCCGTTCCGGCGCAGCCCGGATAGTTTGACGCCGGGGACCTACCGGGGGCCGAAATTGGTCCGCACGTAATCCATCAGCGTAAATTCCTTCTTCACATCCGGACGCCCGACCACGCGTACCTGCGTATCGATCATCAAAGGCTCACGCCGACGCACCATGCGGTCGAGGAAGATCCCGATCTCCTCCCGGTTCTGATCCATCGGATCACCCGATATCTCATGCGCCGCATTGATCACCGAATAGAAATAGTAGGGCGACTCCATTCGGGCAAGTTGTCCGGCAATGTATTTCGAGCCGAACAGTCCGGCACCACTCTCGGTCAGACTGTAATACGGGACATTCGAATCGGCATCCCCATGAAATAGCTGGATTGGGGCCGGTTTGGCGCCCCACTGCAACGAATCGCCGGCCCCCAGGACCGCTCCGGCAAACGAGATCACGCCGGCATAGCGGAACCCCTCGGGCAACCGGCCGGCCAGCGGTGTCGCGTTACAAAGCTCATACTCGGCCTGCAGGACCGTAACCGCTCCTGCACTCGATCCGCAGGTCACCACCATCCCGGGATCGACACCCCATACCCCGGCATGATCCAGCACATAACCGGTAGCATCATACAGATCCTCGACCGCCAGGGCCACCGTCCGCCCCAAAGCCATCACGAACCCGGCCGGGGAAGGTTGTTGGCCGCCATGCACCAGCTTCCGGAGTCCGAGCCGGTAATCGATCGATACGACCACATACCCGCGTTCAGCCCAATATCGGAAATAAGGGATATAACGTGCGTTATCGCGCTCGCCCGAAACAAAGCCGCCGCCGAATACGAAGACCATGCACGGTTTGTCGCGACCGCCATCCTGCACCGCATAGCGATCGAGCCGAAGCGAATCGGCTCCTTTGACCGCATACAGAAAAGTCGTCTTCTCAACCTCATCCGCCTGCTGTGCGCATGCCGCCGTACTGAAGGCCAGCACCAGCAGGCCCACGACCAGAAAATTCTTCATATTCTTATTTCAGTTTACACGTTCCGACACAATTCCTTTGCCATACATGCCTGTTCAAGATAAGCATTATCCGCGGTATTTCATGCAAGCGAGCCCCCGAATCGCCTCCGCATCGCCCGGCAAGAGCCGATATGGCAAAGAGGGTACGGCCCTATGCAGGCCCTTCGGATCACGCGGTTCTCTCGCACACGCCACAGATGTCGCACTTAAAGCATGGCAATATCCTCCACGCCTGCAAGAGGCTCATCGTATCCATCCGGCCGCACATCCAAGCCCTCCGGACTGACAACCGCCGCACGCTCACATCACCTGCATTGCAACCGACATGACGAGTCGGCCCCGCCGATCGCCTATACCCATCCACAATACAGCGCCCTCCAAGGTCGCGGACTTTGCCTATGCAAAAAAGGCACCGCCCTACCGGGCGGTGCCTTCCAATGCAGTTACTTCTCTATATTCTGTATCCCCGGAATCCAGCTCCCCCTGCCGGGCAGCCTGGCAATCCGGCCGGCTTACTCGGCAGGCTGATCGCCTTCCGGCTGCGCCGCGCCGTCTTCCTGGATCGGGGCGAAAGGCATCATCAGATTCTCATTGCCCTCGGCCGACTGCTCGATAGCCTTTTCGATCCCGCTCTTGCTGGCCGAGATATTGGCCGACGGCATCGACATGGTAGCCACCAGGCTCAGCGCCACGATCGCAATAGCCAACCCCCAGGTAAATTTCTCCAGGAAATGGGTGGTCTCGCGCACGCCCATCACCTGATTCGACGCCCCGAAATTGGCGGCCATACCGCTCTTGGGGTTCTGAGCCAATACGGCAAGGATCAGCAGTACGCTGGCGATCAGAATCAATACGATGCAAAAAATATACATTTCGAAAACTATTTTTAGTGGTTTATATTCGTATCCTGTCTATCGATTTCCGCGATAATCTCGGCAAAATAAACACTTTTTTCCGGATAAAGCAAGCCTAATCCACGATATATTTCTTTCGCCATGTCAGTCAGTCCCTGCTCACGGTAGATCCGGGCCAGGTCTTCGGACAAAAACTCGCTATCCTCCTCCAGAATGGCCGACCGCTCGGCCAGGCCACACTCCGGCGTACTCTCCTGGGGCACGATCCGATGTTCGCCCCGACTCAGGAAGGCATCGATGATCCCGATCGTACCGCCATCGGAAACCGCGGCCCCGTCATCCGAAGCCGACAGTCGGTCTTCCGCCCCTGAAGCAACCTCCCGCAAACCGTTTCCGGCAACCTCTGCCTCACCGGCCATCCCGGTCCCATAGGCACTCCAGTCCTCCCCGTCGAGCGACCGCAGCACAGAGGAGGGCACAGGACGGGCGAGCAACGCCAGCCGGACCTGTACCGGACGCTCGTCCAGCATCAGGCTGGCCCATGCAAACCACGGATATTCCACGGCCGCTCTGCGGACGACGGTTTCGGACATCGTCCCGGCACTGACCGGCTGGCTGGCTGTTGTTCGTTCTCCCATGGTCTACCAGTTCGATACCGCCGCATTAAAGATATCCTCCACCAGCTGCTCCACGATCTCGGGGATCAGCGTAGGCTCAACCTCCTGAAGCATCCGGCTGCTGTTATAATCGCCGAAGGCCGAGAAAGAGCGCTTATAGTCATACTCGGGCTGGACGCTATTGGTAAAGCGTACCTGCACCGTGATCGTAAGGCGGTTCATCACGGCCACCTCATCGCCCGATATCTGGGCCGGCGTCGACGTATAGCCGATGATCTCGCCCTCGAAGTTCAGGTCGCCACCCTCCCGCACCTGGGTCAGACGGGTCTGTCGTGCGAACTTGTCCTGCAGCGCATCCGTCAGCGTAGCGCTGAGGATGGGCGCTACTAGCGGCGCATTATTCGGGAAATAGGCAATGCTGACCGTTTTCACGGAAGGGTCGATCGACGCGCCGGTCAGCTTATAGCTCATCGTGCATCCGACCAGGAGTACAGCGGCCAGCAGAACGCCTGTCGCGCCTACCCTCAGTATGTTCGACTTAAACCATTTCATATTGTTCCTGCAAGCATTATTTCCGATAAAACTCCGATATCCGCCCGTTCCGTATCCCGCGGCTCTTGTTAATCCTCCTTTACAACTATACCCGCCTCCGCCACTGACATGACAGCATATCGGCCCATACGCTCCCGGATCAAAACTCGTCAATACCCAGATCCTTGATCTTCCGGTATAGCGTACGTTCCGACATGAACAGGTCGCGTGCGGCTTCACGCCGCTTGCCGCCATGGCGCCTGAGCGCCTTGATGATCGCCTCGCGTTGCATCTTCTCTTTGGTCATGCCTTCGCGCGGCCCCTCATCCGTCACCTCCTCCGTATCGGCATACTCGTCCTCATCGACCGGCGCCGTCACTTTCTGCAAAGCCGTCGCTGCCGGATAGCCCGCATTCAGCAGCCCCGCGATATCCGGCTTCACGTCAGACTGGCGGCCCGCCATCAGCTCGCCGACCATACGCTTGAGGTCGATCACATCGCTCCGCAGGTCGAACAGCACTTTGTACAGCAGCTCGCGTTCCTCACCGCTCTCCGACACCCGACCGCGCCCGACCACGGCAGGCACTGTCGGCGTCGCCCAATCAGGCAGGTAACGGGCAATGATCGGCCCCGTGATCTCGCGCGACTCCTCGATGGCCGAGATCTGCTCGGCCACATTCTTGAGCTGACGGACATTCCCGGGCCATGCGTACTCCTCAAGCATGCCCCGCGCCTCGTCATCCACCGTAATGGCCGGCATTCTGTACTGCTGCGCGATATCCGACGCAAACTTGCGGAACAGCATATAGATATCTCCGCGGCG
>JAFQJK010000117.1 GCA_017415005.1 Rikenellaceae bacterium | reverse complement strand
GACTTCTGCGGCGACGAGATGGCAATCGTTCGCATCACCGAGCGCCACACGAAATGTGGTCTTATGTGGCGCAAGTATTTCGCCGACTGGACCGATGAAGACCGCGCTACAAGCTACGCCATGTTCTATGGTTACGAGGTCGGCACCGGTAATCAGAAATCCGCAAAATCCGAACGATAATGAAAACAACTCGCAAATTCTGCCCGCACTGCGGCCGTCCCGTCGTGCGGTCCCGAACTCCGGGCTATGCCTTCCAATGCCACGCCTGCGATGAGGACTTCTACCGTTTCGAGGTGCTTAACACGCGCCAAATGCCGCTGGTGCGCGAGCTGCGCCGTATTGAACGGGAGCTCAGGCTCAATCCCGACGGCGAAGTGCAGGGCGTCGTCATCAGCCGCTCATTACTCGCAGATCATGGTTACGATCCCAACCTGCCTACCAAAGAGCAGATGAAGACCATCGCCCGTGAACTGCTCGAATACTGGAGCGTGAGCGGCGGGTTTGAGGATGCCCTCGCCAGTACCATGCAGAGCATGTTCGGCATCGGGGACGAAGATGAATGAATTGAACTAAAACTCTATTCAAATGGAAGAAAAAGAGATATCGGAAGTGCTGCTCGATATAGCAGACGACCTGGGACGCAACGGCGACCAGCCGTGGGACCTTACCAACGACAGCGGCGAACCTACCGTGTTCGATGCCCGGAGCGAGCTCTACATCAATGACATCACGCTCGACAAGGACGGTAATCCCTGCGCACTGATCCCGCTGGGGTATTTCGAAGACGACACGATCCGCGAGGTCGCCAAAATGATGTACCAATGAACCGTCTGTTCACACCGGGCATCGAATGTACTGACCCCGATTCGCTCCAGTTCTGCCTGCGGATCTCGGAGTCGGAGTATTGGTACTGCCAGCCCAACATCTACCACAGAGACCTGTTCACCGGTGCCGACACTCCCGCACAGCATATCCTCGACCGATACCTCGGCGATCCCGACGCTTTCCTGCGAGACATGCACACCGACGCAGAGGTGCGCGCCTTCGCCTCCGACCGCATGCTGTGGATGGAAGGCGAGATCGATGCTGCCGATTTCTCGCAACAGGAGCAGGAAACGTTGCTCGCAGACTACGGTTACAAATGGGAGTCCTTCGCCAGCGATGCCGAGCGTAACCAGATCATCTGCGAAAACCATTTCGAGCAATTCCCGCTCGACTACCGGAACGACATCTGACCGCCATTATCGAACCACCGAATACCGACATGACGACTCCGACAGACATGAAGAGCAAAAAGGACCTGACGATGCAGATTCAGCGCATCCGCGCCGTTCATGGCCGCCACAGACTTTACGGCCGCGCACAAAATCTTGTCATTCAGTACAACCATAACATGAGTATGACCGAAGAGAACGACGCATTGTGGCGAAAATACATGCGATGCCATTATCCGGGCGGGACGGTCCGCCCCGAGATGGGAAGCACGGCTGCACATTATCTGAAACTCATGTACGAACTAAAATATCCGAAGGCTGTTTATGCCGGATAACAAATCCATAATGCCAAGTATATGAACCTATACAACCGAATCGAATATAACGGGCATCATATCGACATTTACTATGACGAGAGCCCGGAAAGTCCCCGCGAATGGGACAACCTCGGCACTTTCTTCACTGCGCACTGCCGTTACCGTCCCGAAAAGGAGTTCGACGAGCACTTCGATTTTAACAAGGTCTGCGACGAGCGGCCGGGCAACCTGCGGGAATCTTTCCTGAAAGAATATATCGCTTTGAACCTTTACCTCTACGACCACAGCGGCCTTACGATCTCCTCCGGTCCGTTCTCCTGTCCGTGGGACAGCGGATGGTTCGGTATCGTGGCCGTGAGCATCAAAAAGGTCAAGAAAGAGTACGGCTGGAAGGTGCTGACCCAGACCCGCCGCCAGAAGATCGAGGGATACCTGCAAGGCGAGATCGACACCTACGACAGCTACCTGCGGGGCGAGGTGTACGGCTATCGGATCACCCCGACCGACAACAAGGATGACGTGCTCGAAAGCTGCTGGGGGTACTTCGGGGATTCCGGCCTCGAACAGCTCGAAGACGAATGTCGGGCTACGATTGACCATCTGATCGCCCGGCAAAAGGAACGGAAGCGCAAGGAGCGTCTGCGCATCTTCGGGCCGGAGCTTCCGTTCTCCGAATTGGCGCTCAACTGATACCGAAACGATGTATACAGTTATCAAAACAATGACTCCGGCAGGCTGTATCGACCTGCGGGATGTCGACGAGGAAAGATTTTACGGCTTCGGAGCTGTAATAGAAGGCTGTAAGCGGCGTATCGTACAATACGGCGCCAATTACTTCTGGTATGATGACGAGCGGGAGCATGTCTTGGGATGTGGGGCGCCGACCGTAAAAAGGCTTCTTGACACGACGCTCAGCGATCGGTGGAACTGCGTGTATGCTTTCCGTACCCAAAAAGAATATGACGAATGGTTCAAAACAGTGAAAATGCCATGAAAAGGTTCGAACTCAAATACCGTACGGTCAAGACAACCGACCAGTACAAGCTGATTATCAATATCCGTCTTTCGGACGACTGCCATAACGGACATGCCGATTTCGCCATCACGGGTGACTTCTACGACTATGTGAACGGCGGACAAGTTTGCGGCTGTATCCATGAGATCATCGAGGCGATCTGCCCGGAGTTCAGGCCCTTCATCGCCTTGCACCTGTGCGACGCCAAGGGAGCGCCCATGTATGCCCAAGGGAACGGTTTCTATCATTTGCACAACAGTTCCCGCGAGGTGACGATGAACGAACTGCGCATCACGCAGCAGGAGTACGACCGGTTCCTGCGTGAGGCCGAAGATCAGCTCTATTTCACATACCTGCTCCAGACGATGGGGATTCCCGAGCGGTGGGAAGAAGAGGCCCGTGCCGCGATAAAGCAGTTGGAGGAGCTTACCGGCCAGATGTTCGAGGACACCTCCGTCCGCTATCAGTTCACACCGCTCACCCCCGAAGAGATGCAGCTTGTCGAAAGACGCCTTTCCGAAGGATATTATCTGCCGGAGAACATAAGAAAACGTAAACGGAAAGCCGCGCTTGCCGCCAAGCGTCAGAAGATCGCCGACCTCAAGGCAGCGGCCCTGCGTCAAAAGCAAAAGATCGATCAGAAACTTCAGGTCGAACTCTATCTGTTCAAACTGGGCGCTCCGCTGGAGAGCTTCATCTATTACGACCACTCCAACGAGGTGGCCTTCAACTGGACGCACCGCATCTATGAGCGGGAGCGCATGAGCGAAGAGCAGTACAACGCCCTGATGAGAAAAATCGACCCGACGAAACTTCCCACAGGAATTACCTTCAAATTCAAACCCGCAGCCTGATATGACACTCGAAGACTTCATCAACGAAAAACTCTGTCCCACAGGAAAAGTCACGGCGTGGGACGAAACCGTCATCCGCACGGCGCTCGCGCTGGGCGACATGGATAAGCTCTCCGATCAGCTCATCTCCATGTGCCAGCGGGCCGGAGTGCCGGTGCCGGTAGATCTCTCGCTACCCGGTATAGAACGATAGTATTCATCTAAATAACCCCCAAAAAACATGTGCAGAAGAGAAGAACCGCAGGCTGGCGACATCGCCACTCTGAATGAACCATACCTCGGTTACCGCCGCATCGAACTGATCGAAAAGCGCTGGTATAAGTGGCGGGTACGCATCTGCGAGAGCGGCAAAGAGATCGAGGTCTGGGAAGATGAATTTGAAATGGAGACGCATGACATTTGAAAACTGATTACGAATGAATGAGACACAAAGTAAGCCCGTTATCATTACTGGCTTCGCCTGCCGTCTGGAGGCGATCCGAGGCGAAGCCATCAGCTTGATTTTGGGCGTCGTAGCCGAACATAAGATCGTCGGCACTTTTTACAAGAATCTGGGTATACACTACGATCACGGGGACGAGCCCGAAGAGTACAGCTTTTCGCCCATCGTGGTTACCCATAATACGGATTTCTGCTCGTACGGCGGTTACGAGGCCGCCACGGTGTACGAACTCTTTACCGACGAAAGGGGCCGCCTGCTCTGCACGCTCAATGGCGAGGCGGGTGAAGATTTCGACGAACCCATCGAACATATTCAAACCGAAGGGCTGCTCTGTATCGTCGAGTGGCTGGTCGAGTACGGCTTTATCGCCGACGACCCATGGCGCTGCGAGGCGTGTGGTTCGCTGGCCGTTCAGGCGAACGTATGGATCGACTCGAATACGAAAGAGGTCATGCAGGGAGCACACAACCGCGATGAGCACCACTGCGCCGACTGCGATGCGAATACCTGCCAGATCCGCGAGAGCGAATTGCTGCGGAATATGGATAAGTGGTGGCGGACGCTCGAAGGCGCTGTCAAAGAAGATATCACGGGCATCCGTTTCGAGGATTTCCGTACCGGCGATTCCGACAATGAATTGCAGGAAGCCGACATCCGCTTCAGCGAAGCATGCCGGCTGTGGTGGGAGCAACGTTCGACTGAAGAAAAAATAAGTTTATGGAAAGACAATCAGTAAACAAACCGACCCGCACGGTCGTCCGATGCGGCAAGTGCGGCTCCCGTGAGGTGGAGGTCCGGGCGTGGGTCAGCCCCAATCTGGACAATGCCTTCGCCATGTATCATGACGGAAACTGGCTTGAAGAGTCCGAAACCTGTTACTGCCACGAATGCGGCGAGCGGAGCGAGCCTCGCTTCGAGCAGGAAGAGATCACGCCCTCAGAGCCGTACCGCTGTACGAACTGCGGCTCGACCGATGTGCAGCGTGCTTCGTGGGTACGACCCAATAACGGCCATGAATACGTCGATGACGTCGGAGATGATGAAACGCACGAAAACGACTGCTGGTGCGAGAACTGCGAAGGCCATCATGTCATCAAGCCGCACCGCGAGTTCATGGAGGATATCGACTACTGGTTCTCACACGAGTTGCAGCCGGACGACCCGGAGGTAATTACGGGCCTGTGCGAATGCGACTATCCTTCCGCCGAGGCGTACGATGCGGCCGTTGCCGCGTACTGGAACGCCCTGAGCGACGAGCAGAAGATCGACTGCTGGAAGGCGCTGACCTACGACAAAAGAAACGACGAAGAGTTTTAATCTACGAACAACAATGAACCAGAAAACATATACCAAAGACGAACTCGTCACACTGATCGACAAAATCGGCTACGACAGCGGCGGAGAGATCGAGGTGACCGGGTGCAACGGCGGAGAGAGTTTCTCTGTTATGATTGCCCAAACGGAGTGGTACGACACGCCCGTATGTTTCGTGGGCGGCTACGGCAACCCCGTTGCGGCCATCGTCCGTGACAAGGTTGCGGAGAAGCTGCCCGGTGTGCTGGACGACTACTTCGACAGGGGCTCCGCCTTTACGGTCGAGCCATTCTAACCGAACAGAAACGGCCATGAATACGAAAAGCAAAAAACAAAGAGGAGCAGGGCGCCGTCTGAAAGCATTGCTCAGGAATATCGACGGCATCCGACCGTTCGTGCGGACGAACGACGCGACGGAACATTTCCATGTGCCCTGCGGCGGTTTTATCGACAGTCGCAGGACCCGCGGGAAGATCAAGACGGAGTTCATCACAAAATGGATCGACACCGCGATCCGGTTCATCGAACAGAAACCCGAAGATTTACCGTTCTGCCGTGTGGTCGCCATGATCAGGATTCCCTGTTTGTGGGAGTCCCAGATCATCATTTTTTACGATGAGGACTATTACAAAACTTTCTTCGAACGGTGGATAGAAGATTCCGGCACATCGCTTATGAGAGGCCGCAACATCGAACGGGAGATCGCGGAGATGCGCTGTTTCGATCCGATGGATTATTACAGCCGTGGAAAGAATATCAAATCCGAACTCTGGTTTTATGGCGAATTATAGTCCGCTCTCCCGATCAAAACCTTAACCGACACAAGTTATGGAACCGTATAATAACACACTTATCACCGATTCATTCTGGGACTTCATCGAAGCGAATATTCCAGATCACGATAAGCGCGCGGATACACTGCGCCAAAGCGAGCTCCAGAATTTTATCGACGGCCACGAATCTACCGTGGCTGGCATCACGCGCGAGGAAGCCATTTTGTTGCGCGATAACATCCTGCACGGTCTCTTTGCCGAGGCTATCACAGCCTTCATAGGTGAGACGGTTTCGGGCAGCGGCTACTTACGCGACTATGCCGAGGCGCTGGCCGATATCGCCTATGAGGCCGGGAAACGACGCTTCCGACTCTCGGGCAACTCCCGCGAGACGATCGGGACGCTTATCCACTGGGCCGATGAGTTCTCCCGCCAGCACAAGGATACGGACTGGATCGACAAAGAGTATCTCGATGAGATCTACAACTTCACAGAGGAGAAACTGCGAACGGCGCAGTCCGGCAGCGATCCCGAATCGGAGTTCGAGATCGCTTTTCTGGACCGTGCGGCACTCGAACGACATGGATACGACTCGAAAAACACTACCGACAACGACCTGCAGGAGCTGGCCAAATTGATGGGCGACAACTATTGCAACAGCCCGAAATTCAGCGAGGACCTGTGCGCCGCCTGCACATCCCTCGGATTGAAACGAAATTAACAGTACGGTTATGCTTCAACAATTACTCGACGACCTGCGGGGATATTTCGAATCCAAATCCTCGCTGACGGAGACGGAACAGGCATTGCTGAACTGGCTCAAAGAAGACATTTTCCCGCTCCTCACGTTGCAAAGCGACGACCTTGCACAAAAGGGATTCGACGTGCGCCGTATTACGGCCGAACAGATGCGCCGGCTCGCCCGGCGTATTACCGAGAACTACTGCCAGAGCGAAACCTCGGTCGGCGAAAACTTCTGGGAAAAGTTGGAGGAAATGGCCGAGGTGCTGCGCCTGCCACGCTACCCGAGATGTCCGGCCTGCGATCATCACCGCACGATCTTCGACCAACACAGAGGCGTGCTGCGCTGCGAGGTCTGCGACCAGACGTGGCACGAGGACTTATACGTGCTGGTCGAGTTTCCTGACGACGCGTCCTATTTCGAAGAAAACGACATCGGCTATCCTTCATTCGATAGCAAGGACAACGGCGCCCGCTACGTGCCGGAGTACGATTACATCCGTCATTTTCACAAAGATCCGGCCGAGATCGCCTATTATAAGCCGCTGCGCTGGCCGGAGTCCCAGTCGTACCTATTCCCCGACGAGCCGAACGATGCGGTCGACGCGCTCTGCGAACCTGTCAGCGACGAAAAAGGCACCGCGGACTTCGGAGAACAGGCCGTATGGGTACCGCTTTGCAATATCAAAAAGCCAATGATATGAAGACACAAAGACTGACAACCTATTTCTTCGGATATAAGGTCGAGGTAACGCTCGGGCTTTCCGAAGAGCGCGACAAGCCTTATACCTTCGTCCCGAACTCTATTGCGGATGACTTCTCGGAAAGGATCGAGTGCGGCGATCGGCACGGCACGTTCGAGGACCTGCCGGACGACGAGCTGAGTAAAGGCGGTCAGGGTTTTGCCCTCTCTGGCAGCTGGCGCATCGTGGAGATCGACTACGAGAAGATCAGCCGCGTGCTGGCGTGGGACTATAATTTCGCGCCGGACGAAGCTCTTACCGAAGAGCTGTTCATTCGCTACTTCGGAGGCGTGATGGGACGCCACTACTACGAAAAGTGGAGCCTCGTTTACGCTCACGACCTGCGGCGAATGCTGGCCTATTTCGGCAATGACCTGCGCGAGGGGCAGCGTTTCTGCGACATGGTTGCCGAACAGGTCGCAAAATACGAACAGCGCCAAAAACAGGGAAACCGATGATGCAGCTTCCTAACGGCCTGTTCTACGAGCTGGAAGACCTTCCTGCCGAGGTGCAGGAGCGGGCCATACAGTCTTTTTTGGAGGGCCACAGGAAAATCATCCGCGCCATGATCCGCCAGCGTCGACGCGACGTGCAGGCGATGGGACTGATGTGGATGATCCACTGCCGGGACATCGCCACGTACGAAAAAATGCAGAAGCAGCGGAAATTCAGTTACCCGGTTACATGGCGCGGCATTTTCCGCACCATGCAATACCTGCGCAGGTGGGAACGGGACCGCGCATGGTGCCGAAAGGTTATCATCAGCAATGTCTGCATCTTTACCGCCGAAGGCGAGTTTGTGCCCATATACAACTACGACGACTAAAACTTACGACCTATGCTCAAAGCCGAATACATTCAGGAGTGCCAGTGCGGCGCCATCACGGTCTCCTTTCCCGGAGGCGTCTCCAACTCCATGACACGGGCCACCTTCGAGGCCCTGCATATCGAAGGCGAGTGGGCTCCGACGAAATTCTGCAACTGCAACCACTGCGTGAACCACTGGGGCATCGACCTGTGCGAGTGCGGCTCCGGCGAACCGGTCGGAAAGTGCTCGTGCGGCATGACCACTCCGAGCGAGAAGCTCGGGGTCAAACGCCCCTCGCTGGGATTTTTGTTCCGTCCCTTACCTTGTTCGATATGGGAATTGTAGAGAAAATCGAATCGCTGCGGGCGCTGGAAGAACAGTACAACGCCAGCCGTGCCGCCGTCACGGAGGCCATCGTGGAGACGATCCGCGGCATCGGCCAAAATCCGTCCGTCCGGCAGATCAGCAAAAACTGCTTTATAATCCGCTTCTCGGACCTTATAGGAGCCCCGTGGTCGCCGTCGTTCCACGACTGGCACCGGCAGGCCGAGCAGCTCATCGAGGTGCTGCTCAAAAAGCCCGTGCTGCGGTGGGGCGAACTGATCCGGGAATGGGCCGCCCGTCCCGGCAAAAAAGGCTCACGGGCCATCGACATCGAGAAGATTCCTTTCGACAGGAAGTTCCTTGCAGAGATCGCAGCCCGGCTTTGATACATTACGACACCCATTCATGTAAGGCGCTGTTTGTACGGCGTCTTTTTCATTTCATAATCTCAGACCATGGCAAAAAAGAAAAATCAAGAGGAATTGCAACCCTATACGGAGTATCTGGAGCATCTTTCCCGTAATCATGACCGCTCGGGAGTATTCAACGATTTTCTCACGATGATCGTCTGCACGCTCTCCATGAAACAAAAGGAGGAACTTTTCCGGGAAACGACCCGCAAATATACCAAAGAGGAGTTCATACTGTTCTGCAAAGCTTTCGCCTCGCTGATCGACTGGATGGAGGTCCATCCGCTCGAAGACGCGTTCGGAGATTACTTCCAGCAGTATATCTCCAAAGGGCACAACGCCCAGTTTTTCACACCTCCCGCTGTGACTAAAATGATGGCGGCAATGATCGGACCGGGCGACAAAGACGGACCCGTATATGATCCCTGCTGCGGCAGCGGACGGTTCTTTCTGGCCGCAGCGCAGGAGAACCGTGCGATCAGCTTCATCGGCGGGGACATCACGGAGGCGTGCTGCAAGATGACGCTCGTAAACGCCTGCCTGAACGACATCGTCGGGGAGGTTTACCACATGAACACAATATCCATGGAGATCTGGCGCTGCTGGCGTATCGTGCGGCTCCCGCTCCTACGCCTGCCCTATATCGTAGAGGTCCCGGTCGCACGGCAGGCTCCGGGACAGGAAAGCGACAGCACGAGTGCCGCAGGATAAACGAAATTTTCCTGCGGCTTTTCATTTTCCGCCAACGCCACGAACGCCATCCCGCTAATCTTAATCAAACACCAACCGATATGAAACAAGTCGTAGAACCTTCCATGGTGGCCCACCTCTGGGCGCACCAGATGCAGGATTACGCCAGAAACTCCGGAGGCAATTTTTACTTCCATGATGAGCATATCTATTCCTACGGATCGCATTTCCGGTGCGGCTCCGTGGTCAGAAATCAAAACGGAGAAACCGCCTACCTCGTTACCGACCGCACATATTCCGTCACGACCTCCCAGCACATGAACCATGTTCGGAATGCTATTCCCGCTTATCGGACAGTATTTACTACCGATCGGTTCGTGGAAATCCGCGACGACAAATTGACCGAGCACTCTTATCTGCAAGCCATTTATTACATCGTTGACCGTGTTGAGCACATTGACGAGTTGACCTACAAACAGAAGCGGGCCCGCCGGTGCGACTACATCGGGGATATCGAGGACGAACTCCGCGAAATCTCCCGCTGGATCGAGTTCTGGGGACTGGACTCTCGGCAACGTTCCGATAACGGCGAGCGGCTCACTCCTGTGATACCCCTGATGCTCTCGCATCGCTGGATCGACAGGGACCGTTGCTGGCGCACCTGCCAGTACGATCAATATGCAACTCCGCACCATACCGACAAATTTCAGTATCAGGCGCTGTTGCAGCTTATCGTGGATATGGGGCTGCTGAAGCAATCTTCGACAGCTCGCAGTCGCGAGGCCCTGAGCGAGTTCTGTGCCCGCTGGACGAACGATGCCGACGTTGCAGCACGGAGCGTTGTGTTAGAACGTTTGATGCGCGCTGCCGAGATGAAACGCAACAAGGCCCGCCTGCAAGCTTTCGAACAAAAGGTCGTGAAGTGGCGCCGGGGAGAGATCTGCTCCCTCTCCGTTCCGGACTTCTACCGTTCGAACGCCGTGCTGCGGGTGCGCGACCAGAAGGTCGAAACCTCGCTGGGCATTACCGTCGAAGCTGCCGAGGCCGAACGGATATGGAAGCTCATGCGCCGCTACCACGAACGCAAGGCCGAGTTCCGGCACGACGTCATCCGTGATGCTTCGGACCATCCATGGACGATCAACTCCTTCGAGAATGACGTAATGAAGGCTGGATGCCACAAACTTCACTTCGACGATATGGCCTATGCGGCGACGGAACTCGGACTGGCCGTATAGACCTTATTAACAATACAAACTGAAAAACCATGAAAAGAGAACGACAAAACGATATCCCGGACATCGCACAAAAAACTACGGAAGAGATCGTCCTGATCGAAGGCTGCACGGCCCGCTTCGACCCTGATACGAAAAACTTGTCCATCCGCGTATCCGGCAAAGAGATCATTTCAGAGAACATCGCCGGGCCCGATGAAAACGACTATTGGATCGGTTACGACGACGGCGCCCGGAGCGTGGATTTCAATATCTACACGGACGAGCGGACGAACCGGTATAAGCTGGCGGTCTATCCCGTCATCGACGGACGCACCGACGGCACGACAGGACAGAACGTTCCGTTGGCCTTCAACCTTGCTGGCGAGATCAAAAATCTGCTGCGGCTGCTCGGAAAGAAGAAACTCAATTTAGAGGATGTCGAGCAGCCTTCGATGGCCCTCTGGTGGGACAATCACGGCGATCCTCACGAAACGACGGTGCTGGTCGCGGGCATCGACGACAAGGACGACCTCTATCTGACGCTCGACGACGGCTGCGGCGCAGACGTCCAGATCTGGGAGAGTTGTGGACAACTCTCGGACAACGATCTGGAGCTTGTGCTCGAAAATATCCGGGAGCTTATGGCCAAAGACGCAATCCCGGACGAAACCGAAAAATAAAATTGATCCTATGAAAACGAAACTTTTACGTTACAGCCTCTCAAAGCTCAATCAAGTCGTCCAGCATTATGCCGAGCTGGAAAAAGTCGATGAAGGCGTATACACTTATCTCAAGAGTAAAGACCCATATCGCGAAGAAGATGATCAGATCGGCATCGTCCTGCGACTGGACAACGTTTTCTTCGAGTACGGCACCTACAGACGACGATTCCTCGCCGGCCAAAACGTAGCTGAGGCCGGAGCGCAGTTTCTTGCGGCCTTTCATCAGATCGTCGAGCGGACCATGCAGGAAGAACGGCACCTGCAGCTCCTGTTCGTGCGGATCTACGAAGAGCTCGGTCTTGATGCTGAACGCTTGATCCGCTACCGAGAAGAGCGTCGGGAACGTATGCGGCAAAAGGACGAGGAGAAAAAACGCGACAGAGACGAACAGCGGCGGCAGGCAGAAGAACAGCAGCAGGAGCGGCTGAAAGAAGCCGGGGACAAGTTCGTCGCCGGGGAGTTTATATCCTGCGAAGAGTTTATCGGCCTGTGCAAACTGTTGCAGGTGCCCATATCGCTTCGCACGCACGGAACGCTGAACCGGAGCGTGACGGAACTATCCCATCAGGCCGGCATCCGCTACACGCGGATGAAAGGCCAGCGCAGCCCGAAACTCAATGGCTGTTTCGCCTTAGTCAGAGCGTTGCACGCCAAACTTATCGAGAAATCATAATCCCGTGGAAACAAATTCGATATGATAAAAATCACGCTTTCTGAATACAATGCGCTCCCCCAAGACTGCCGCGGAATTTGGGATACCGAGCGCTACGACCTTCCGAACTGGGCCGAAATCCGCGATCGGTACATGGGCAAACGCACGATGCTCCACAACGACAACGGCGCCACGGTGCTGCTCGTCGAGGGGCTGGGCTTCGAGATCGTTGAGGGCGATTTCTACACCCGTAAGTTCCGCTGCGGCAACAGTTATGTCAGCCGCGAGGAACTGGAGGGTTTTTCCTGTCCATTCTGCACGAAAGATACGACCGACGCCCAGATGCAACGCATCGTCGAAGAGGCCGACGCCGCGACACGGGATTGCTGGCACATCCCTGCCGATCAACCGATCGACTTCCAGAACGACGAGCAGGACGATACATGGTGGGTGGAACTTGAGAATGCAGCCGTGCGTCAGGGTATTCCGTACTACGACGACATCATCGAGCCGGTCTACCACGGTTCGCCCAATCCCGGCGTGCAATTTTCCACGGAGGGCGGCCGCGTCGTCTATTTTACCGACAGCCGTACGGTGGCTGAAGAGTTTGCCCATGCCGAAGGACGCGGCGGCTTACGGCCGGGTGAAGCCGCTACGTTGATCCATGCCCGCATCACCCTGCGGCACCTGCATGTCATACGCTCCGAGGAGGAGTGGCTCAGCGGT
>JAFQJK010000116.1 GCA_017415005.1 Rikenellaceae bacterium | reverse complement strand
GTACCGAGGGTATCGCCGTGGGTCTCGCGTCGAAGATCCTGCCGCACAACTTCAACGAGCTCGTCGCGGCCTGTGTCGCCGAGCTTCGGGGCGAGCCGTTCACGCTCTATCCCGATTTCCCGACGGGCGGCATGGCCGACTGCACGAAGTATAACGACGGCCTGCGCGGCGGCGCGGTCAAGGTGCGCGCCAGGATCGTCAAGGTCGACCGCCGTACGCTGGCCATCACCGACATTCCGTACGGGACGACAACCGAGTCGATCAAGGATTCGATCATCAAGGCCAACGATAAAGGTAAGATCAAGATCAAGAAGGTCGATGACAACACGGCCGAGAAGGTCGAGATCCTGGTCCATGTGAGCAATGACGAGTCGACCGACAAGACGATCGACGCGCTCTACGCTTTTACCGACTGCGAGGTGTCGATCTCGCCCAACGCCTGCGTCATTTCGGACGAGAAGCCGCACTTCATCGGTGTTACGGAGATCCTGCGCCGCAGCGTGGCGCATACCAAGCACCTGCTCCGGACCGAGCTCGAGATACGTCTCGCTGAGCTGGCCGAGGACTGGCATATGTCGAGCCTCGAGCGTATCTTCATCGAAGAGAAGATCTTCCATATGATCGAGGAGTGTACCACGTGGGAGAGCGTGCTCGAAACAATAGACCGTGGCCTCGAGCCGTTCAAGAAGAAGCTGCGCCGCGAGGTGACGCGCGACGACATCATCAAGCTGACCGAGATCAAGATCAAGCGCATCTCGAAGTTCGACTCGTTCAAGGCCGACGAGTATATCAAGGGCCTGGAGAAAGAGATGAAAGAGGTGCAGCACGACCTCGATCACCTGACCGACTATGCGATCGCCTACTATCAGCGTATCGGCGACAAGTACGGCAAGGGGCGTGAGCGGCGCACCGAGCTGCGCGAGTTCGACTCGATCGAGGCGACGAAGGTTGTGGTGGCGAACGCCAAGCTCTACGTCGACCGCGAGGAGGGTTTCTTTGGAATCGGCAAGTCGATGAAAGACTGCGAGCTGGTGTGCGATTGCTCGGACATCGACGACGTGATCGTCATCACGCGCGAGGGTAAGTATATCATCACCAAGGTTTCCGAGAAGGCGTTCTTCGCCAAGAACATCTACTATATCGGCGTTTTCAAGCGCAACGACGAGCGCACCATCTATAACGTCCTGTACCGCGACGGCAAGAACGGCCCGCTGATGATGAAGCGGTGCGCGATCAAAGGCATCACGCGAGATAAGGAGTACGACCTGACCAAGGGAACGCCCAAGAGCGAGATCCTCTATATGAGCGTCAACCCCAACGGCGAGGCCGAGGTGCTCAAGGTCTACTTCAAGCCGCGCCCGCGGCTCAAAAAGCTGATCGTCGACCTCGACTTCGGCGGGCTGGCCATCAAGGGGCGGCAGTCGCAGGGGAACCTCTTCTCGCGCTACGGTATTCATAAGATCGTGCTCAAGGAGCGGGGCGTGTCGACGCTCGGCGGCCAGAACATCTGGTACGACGAGGATGTGCGCAAGCTCAATGCCGACGGCCGCGGACGGCTGCTCGGCGAGTTCGCCGGCGACGACCGGATCATCGTGATGACGGCCTCGGGCCAGTATTACATCACCGGTTACGACCTGGGGCACCACTTCCCCGAGGATACGCTCCGGGTCGAGAAGTTCGACTCGCGGCGCGTCTATTCGGTGACCTACTTCGACGGGGGGCAGGGCTATTACTATGTCAAGCGCTTTGCCGCCGAGTCGACCGACAAGATGCAGCCGTTCGTCGATGAGGCCGAGGGTGCCCGGCTGGTCGGGATCACGGCCGACGACTATCCGCAGCTGGAGGTTGTCTATGGCGGTTCCCATGCAACGCGTCCCTCGGAGGTGATCGATGTCGAGGCCTTTATCGGGGTCAAGAGCCACCGGGCCAAGGGTAAGCGCGTGACCACCTACGAGGTGGCGGAGCTGCGCTTCATCGAGCCGATCGCCCGCGAGGTCCCGGCTCCCGGCGACGGGGATGCCGGCGACGACGGGGAGACCGGTGCGGGCAGTGCCGGTGACGATGCGGCTGCTACCCGCGCTGACCGTTCCTCCGGCGGCTTTGTCGGCCCGACCGACGGGGGCGGTAACGATGGCGGGGAGGAGGACGGTACCCCGCAGCTCAACCTGTTTTAGACGCGGGCCGCGCCCGCTAACGATAAGATTGGATCGCAAGAAGATGCTGATTTTCCTCATAGGATACATGGGTTGCGGCAAGAGCTCGATCGGGCGGCGGCTGGCTGCGCGCCTGGGAGTGCCGTTCGTCGATATGGATACCGAGATCGAGCGGCGCGAGGGCCTGAGCGTGTCGGATATTTTCGCCCGGCACGGCGAGGCGCATTTCCGGCGCGTCGAGCGCGAGGTGCTCGCCGACCTGTGTGCGCTGGAGCGCGGCGTGGTGGCCACGGGCGGCGGCGTGCCGTGCGGCGAGGGTAATATGGAGCGGATGAACCGATCGGGCCTCACGGTCTACTTCCGGATGAGCCCCGACAAGCTGGTGCGCCGGCTCGAGCACGGGCGCGACAAACGGCCGCTGATCCGCCATATGGACGATGAGCAGTTGCTGGCCTATATCTCCGGGCACCTTGCGCGTCGAGAGCCGTTCTATGCGCAGGCGGGGCTCGTGATGGCCTGCGACAATATCAGCGACGACTATATCGCGCGCCACATCGAGATGTATGTCGAGAATCATCCGGGCGGAGGGGACGTTGTCCGGCCTTGCGGAGCAGGAGAGCCCCGGAGCTGAACCGGTTCGGGCCGGTAGAGGCGGGGTGTGCGGCCGGGTGTGGGTGCGAGACCGGGCCTGGCTGGCGGTGTGCGTCGGATGTTTGAACGGGGGAGACCGGATGCCGTGCCGGGGCGTATGGACGGGAGCGAAGATTTGGAGTCCCGCAGGATAGAACATAATTTATTTAATCATTTAACACGAAACGACTTATGAAAAAGCTTTGGACGAACCGGATTCTTGCGTTGGCCGCCCTTTGTGGCCTTGCAGCCTGCACGGTGGGTACCCAGCCCGCAGCCTTCACCTGGGAGAATGCCTCGATTGAGCGCAACGAAGCGAACTGCGCGATCAAGATGACCTATCCCGTGGCCAAGGGGGGCGGTGCGGCCGCCGACTCGGTCAACGAACTGGTCGCCCGGATGCTGACCGCCGGCTTCGACGAGCAGGACGCCGAGATGAAGGGCTACACGGTCGCCCGTGCCGTCGACTCGCTCGTGGCCCAGAAGGGGCGCTCGGAGGTGGTGGCTCACATTCCGTACGAGCTGATGTCCGACTGGTCGGTCTACCAGCGGGGCGCGCTTTCCTCGCTCTATCTTGAGAACTATGCCTTTACGGGCGGCGCTCACGGGATGACCATCGGCTCGTTCCTCAATTTCGAGGGGACGTGCCCGACGCCGCTCACGCTGGTGCAGATGTTCACCGACACGACCCGGCTGGCCGAGCTCAACCGCGCGGCGTTTGCCGAATTTTTGAAGACCCGCGGAGGCGAAGAAGAAGTGGGGATGTATTTGTTTGTTCAGCCGGATGCACTACCTTTGCCGATGAATGTCGGATTCGACTCGACAGGCGTGGTGATGCTCTACAACCAGTACGAGATCGCCGCCTACGTTTTCGGCCAGTCGCGCTATACGCTGCCCTGGGCCGAGGTCGAGCCGATCCTGGGCAAGGCCGTGCAGGGCAAGTAGTCCGCGGCGGCCGTGAGGAGAGGGTGCCGGGTCCGCCGGCGAGAGTTTGAGCAAACACAAAACACACGCACGATATGATACTTTTTTTCAGGAAAGACCCTGTTATCTATGCCGTACAGACTTCGCAGGCGCTGAGCGCCGATGAGATCGGCCGCCTCACGTGGCTGTTCGGCGGCGCCGCTCATATGGACGCCGACCACATCGACGGGCGCTTTATCGGTCCGCGCCGAGAGATGATCACCCCGTGGAGCACCAATGCCGTCGAGATCACCCAGAACATGGGCGTCGGCGGCATCCAGCGTATCGAGGAGTTTACGGCGGCCGATGCCGATGCGACGCACGACCCGATGCTGCAGCGTGTTTATACGGGGCTCGACCAGGCTATTTTCACCATCTCCAAGCAGCCTGATCCGGTGGTCTATATCGAGGACATGGCGGCTTACAACAGGCAGGAGGGCCTGGCCCTGAGCGAGGAGGAGATGGCTTACCTGAACGGCGTGAGCGAGAAGATGGGCCGCCGGCTGACCGACAGCGAGGTGTTCGGCTTCTCGCAGGTCAATTCGGAGCACTGCCGCCACAAGATCTTCAACGGCGAGTTCGTGATCGACGGCGAGGCGATGCCCTCGACACTGTTCGGCCTTATCAAGCGGACGACCAAGGAGCACCCCAACCGGGTGGTTTCGGCCTATAAGGACAACTGCGCGTTCCTGCAGGGGCCGGTGGTCGAGCAGTTCGCCCCGGCCACGCACGACGGCCCCGACTATTTCGAGACCAAGGATTTCGAGAGCGTGATCTCGATCAAGGCCGAGACGCATAATTTCCCGACCACGGTCGAGCCGTTCAACGGCGCGGCGACGGGTACGGGCGGCGAGATCCGCGACCGTATCGCCGGCGGCAAGGGGGCGTTCCCCGTGGCCGGTACGGCGGTCTATATGACCTCTTATCCGCGCCTGGACGGCGGCCGGCCGTGGGAGAAGGGCGTCGAGCCCCGCAAGTGGCTCTACCAGACCCCCGAGGATATCCTGATCAAAGCGTCGAACGGCGCCTCGGACTTCGGCAATAAGTTCGGCCAGCCGCTGATCTGCGGCTCGCTGCTCACGTTCGAACATGAGGAGAACGGCAAGACGTTCGGTTACGATAAGGTGATCATGCAGGCCGGCGGCGTGGGTTACGGCAAGAAGGCGGATAGCCTGAAGGACGAGCCGGTGGGCGGCGAGAAGGTCGTGCTGCTGGGCGGTGACAACTACCGCATCGGCATGGGCGGCGGCGCCGTGTCGTCGGTGGCGACGGGCGAGTACGCCGGAGCTATCGAGCTCAACGCCGTGCAGCGTTCGAATCCCGAGATGCAGAAACGGGCCTACAATGCGATCCGCGCCATCAGCGAGGAGGACCGCAATCCGGTGGTCTCGATCCACGATCACGGCGCGGGCGGGCACCTCAACTGCCTGAGCGAGCTGGTCGAGGCGACCGGCGGCCGCATCGACATGGAGCAGTTGCCGGTGGGCGACCCGACGCTCAGCGCCCGCGAGATCGTGGGTAACGAGTCGCAGGAGCGCATGGGCCTTGTGATGAAGGCCGGGGACATCGACCACCTCAGGCGCATTGCCGACCGCGAGCGCGCGCCGATGTACGTGATCGGCGAGACGACGGGCGACATGCAGTTCACCTTTGTCAACAACAGGACGGGTGAGCGTCCGATCGACTGGAAGCTCGAGTACATGTTCGGGAAGGCGCCGCGCACGGTGCTCAACGACAAGACCGTCGAGGAAAGATATAAGGAGCCCGAGTACACCCCGGCCCGCGTGGTCGAGTATCTCGAGAACGTGCTCCAGTTGGAGGGCGTGGCCTGCAAGGACTGGCTCACGAACAAGGTCGACCGCTCGGTGACGGGCCGTATCGCGATGCAGCAGTGCGCCGGTAGCGTACAGCTTCCGCTCAACGATTGTGCGGTCGTCGCGCTCGACTATCAGGGCAAGGCCGGTATCGCCACGGCGCTGGGGCATGCCCCGGTGGCTGCGATGGCCGATCCGGCAGTCGGGTCGCGTCTGGCGATCACCGAGTCGCTGACCAATATCGTCTTCGCGCCGATCGCGGGGGGCCTTCCGAGCGTGTCGCTCAGTGCCAACTGGATGTGGCCGAGCAAGAATGCGGGCGAGGATGCCCGGCTTTACAAGGCTGTGCAGGCGGCCAGCGACTTTGCCGTGGGGCTCGGGATCAACATCCCGACCGGCAAGGACTCGCTCTCGATGACGCAGAAATACAAGGACGGCGGGCTGGTCTATGCGCCGGGTACCGTCATCATCACTTCGGCCGGAGAGGTTTCGGACATCCGGGGAGCCGTTTCGCCGGCGCTCAAGCACCGCCGCAGCCAGATCGTTTATGTCGATATGAGCGGCGAGCGGGGTTTCCCGCTCGGCGGCAGCAGCTTCGCGCAGGTGGTCGGAGCCGTGGGCTCTGACGTGCCCGACGTGAAGTGCGATTACCTGGCCGGTGCGTTCGGCGCCGTGCAGGGACTCGTGAACGAGGGCAAGGTGCTGGCCGGCCACGACGTATCGGGGGGCGGCCTTGTGACGGCCTTGCTCGAAATGACGTTTGCGGACAACCGTTCGGGCATGGATGTCAATCTCGACGCGCTGGGCGAGAAAGACCTCGTGCGCGTGATGTTCAGCGAGAAGCCGGCACTGGTCCTCCAGGTCGAGGACGGCAAGGCGGTTTGCGAGCGGCTCAAGATGGCGGGTGTCGACGCGTATGTGATCGGCGAGGTGAACGAGGAGCGCCGCTTCACACTGGGTAACGCCGGGGTGGACCTCACGCTGCTTATCGACCACCTGCGGGACGTGTGGTATAAGACCTCCTACCTGCTCGATCGCCGTCAGAGCGGTCCGCAGAAGGCGCTGGAGCGCTATGCCGGCTATAAGAACCAGGAGCTCGAATATAAGTTTCCCGAAGGGTTTGCCGGGACCTTCGCCCAGTACGGGATTGACCCGCGGCGCAAGGGTAAGACCGGCGTGCGTGCGGCGATCATCCGCGAGAAGGGTGTCAACGGCGACCGTGAGATGGCCTGGAGCATGCACCTGGCCGGCATGGATGTCAAGGACGTGCACATGACCGACCTGATCGCGGAGCGCGAGACGCTCGAGGACGTGAACATGATCGTTTTCGTCGGCGGCTTCTCCAACTCCGACGTGCTCGGCTCGGCCAAGGGTTGGGCGGGTGCTTTCCTTTACAACCCGAGGGCCAAGGAGAGCCTCGATCGGTTCTTCGCCCGCGAGGATACGCTCTCGCTCGGGGTCTGCAACGGCTGCCAGCTGATGGTCGAGCTGGGACTGATCACGCCCGACCATGCCCAGAAGCCGCAGATGCTGCACAATGACAGCCATAAGTTCGAGTCGGGTTTCGTCGGCGTGCGCATCGAGCCCAACGAGTCGGTGATGCTCCGTTCGCTCTCGGGCAGCCGCCTGGGTGTGTGGATCGCCCACGGCGAGGGCAAGTTCAGCCTGCCCTACGACGAGGAGCGTTACAGCATTCCGATGAAGTACGCCCACGATGCCTATCCGACCAATCCCAACGGCAGTGCCTATAACGCTGCGGCGCTTTGTAGCGCCGACGGCCGCCACCTGGCGATGATGCCGCACCTCGAGCGTGCGATGCGTCCGTGGAACTGGGCCTACTACCCCGAGGAGCGGTCGGCTGACGAGGTGACCCCCTGGATCGAGGCGTTCGTCAATGCCCGCAAGTGGATCGAAAGCAAACAGAAATAGGCCCGGGCGCGTGCCGCTGCATTCCGGCGGCATGTCGGCCCGGCCCCGGCGGCGGAGGGTGCCGGAGGCACCGGTTCTCGTCGCGGAACGGTAACATAGAGCAAGCAAGGTAATGGACAATGCGCCGATAGGAGTGCTCGATTCGGGCCTCGGGGGATTGACGGTGTGGAAGGAGTTGCGGCGGGCGATGCCCGCCGAGTCGCTCGTTTATTTCGGCGACGGCAAGAACTGCCCTTACGGGCCCAAGCCCGCGGAGGAGGTGATCGGCTATGTCGACGAGGCCGTACGCTTCCTGCTGGACCGGAGGGCCAAGCTGATCGTCGTGGCGTGCAACGCAGCGACGGCTGCCGCGATCGACCACCTGCGCGCGACGTACGACGTGCCGTTCGTCGGCATGGAACCGGCCGTCAAGCCGGCTGCCATGACGACCCGCAGCGGCGTCGTAGGTATCCTGGCCACGCGCAATACGCTCAACGGACACCTGTTCCGTGAAAGCGTCGCCCGCTACGGCGACCGTGTGCGGATTCTTTCGGCCGTGGGCGAGGGTTTCGTCGAGATCGTCGAAGCCAATGAGGAGGACACGCCCGGGGCGGAGATGGCCGTGCGCCGCGCGATCGAGCCGATGCTTGCCGCCGGTGCCGACCGTATCGTGCTCGGGTGCACGCACTACCCGTTCCTCGCGCCGGTCATGCGGCAGGTGATCGGCGATCTCGACGTCGAGCTGGTCGATCCGGCCCCGGCCGTCGAGCGGCGGGTGGCCCACCTGCTCGCCGAGCATGGCCTGGAGGCAGAGGCCGGCCACCGGGCAGAGTATGCCTTTTTCACCGCAGCGGACGAGGCCTACCGCCGCAAGTTGGAGGCTAAGAGCCGCCAGGCCCTGACGATGATTTAACCCGGCGCACAGCCGGCCGACAACTATATGGCAGCCACCAAGAAAACCGCTAAGGCGGCTCCGAAGACGAGCCCGAAGCCCAAGCCCCGCGGCCTGACCGACAATCAGCGCTGGGTCTATGGCTTTGCGCTGCTGTTCTTCGCGCTTTTCATCCTCGTTTCCGTCGTTTCTTACTATTTCTACTGGGCTGACGACCAGGATGTCGTGCACTGGGACAGCCTGTTCAGTGCCGAGGGGGGTGTTGTGCTCAACTGGGGGGGGCGGCTCGGCGCGCTGGTTTCCGAATACCTGGTGGGCGACTGGTTCGGCGTGTTCGGGGTCTGCATTCCGGTCGTGCTGATCGTCCTGGCATTGCGCATTATGCGCTTCCGGCCGATGTTCCTGCGCCGGTCCGTGCGCTTCGCCCTCGTGCTGATGATCCTGGGTTCCGTCACGCTCGGCTACCTCTTCGGCTCGGCATGGGGCGTGTTCGGTTCGGGGCTCGGCGGCCTGCACGGCATCTATGTGTCGCAGTGGCTCTCGTCGTTCCTCGGCAAGATCGGCACAGGCCTGTTGCTTTTCCTTTCGATCATCCTATACGCCGTGTGGGTCAACCGCAGTACGATCGGACTGGTCAACCGCGTGGGCAAGGCCATGGTCGACAACAGTCTGAAAGTGGGTGAGGCCGTTGTGCATAGGACGGCCGAGATGGTCGCGCACCGTGCCGAAGCGAACGATGAGGAGGATGGCGCGGCGCAGCCCGATACCGCGGGCGATACGCAACCGGCTCAGGCGGATCAGCCGGAGGTCCTTCCGCAGGACGAATTCAGTATTACCGACCTCGGTGCGGAAGATGATGACGAGGTGATCGAGGACGAGGACGGCTTTCGGATACACCGCGCTGCGGACGAGGCTGACCGCCCGCGCGTCATTGATATGGGGACCGAGGGCCTGGCGGCGGTAGCCGCCGATAAGGGCCCGGCGCGCGAGGTGGTCTCGCTGCTCGACGATGAGGCGCCCGGGGCCGGGGCGGATGCCGGGTCTGATGCGGCAGTCGACGGCTTTGTCGTGGTCGACCGCCGTGGTGACGAGCCGGGGCCTGCAACTGTAACGACGATCCCCGCCGCCCTGCCGCCAGGGCAGCCGCGGAGCGTCGTGGATGCCTTGTCAGGGGTGCGTCCCGATGCCGCTATTGCGCCCGACGGCGAGTTCGCCGTGACCGACCTTTCGCAGGCCGCCGCTCCGGCTCAGGCGGGGCCTGCCGACCTCGAGATCGTCGATGCGACGACGGCCGCCGACGAGGTGCTGTCGGACGACGAGATCGACAATGCGCTTTACGACCCGACGCTCGAGCTGTCGAGCTACCAGCGTCCGCCGGTCGAGCTGCTGGAGGACCACAAGGTTGATGTGCGCGTGACTGAGGAGGAGATCTATGAGAATAAGAACCGGATCATCGAGACGCTTGAGAACTTCGGTATTCGCATCGACAAGATCAAAGCGACGATCGGGCCGACGGTGACGCTCTACGAGATCGTTCCGGCGCCGGGCATCCGCATCTCGAAGATCAAGAACCTCGAGGACGATATCGCGCTGAGCCTTTCGGCGCTCGGCATCCGCATCATCGCGCCGATCCCTGGCAAGGGGACCATCGGCATCGAGGTGCCCAACAAGGACAAGGAGGTCGTGTCGATGTACTCGGTCGTGAAGTCCGTCAAGTTCCAGGACTCGGCCTATGAGCTGCCGATCGTGCTCGGCAAGACCATCTCGAACGAGACGTTCGTGATCGACCTTGCGAAGATGCCCCATCTGCTGGTGGCCGGTGCTACGGGTCAGGGTAAGTCGGTGGGGCTCAATGCGATCATTTCGTCGTTGCTCTACAAGAAGCATCCTGCCGAGCTGAAGTTCGTGCTTGTCGACCCGAAGAAGGTCGAGCTGACGCTCTATTCCAAGCTGGAGCGTCATTTCCTGGCCTCGCTGCCGGGTGAGGACGACGCGATCATCACCGACACGCACAAGGTGATCTATACGCTCAACTCGCTCTGCATCGAGATGGACAACCGCTATGACCTGCTGCGCAAGGCCGAGGTGCGCAACATCAAGGAGTATAACGACAAGTTCGCGCGGCGCCGGCTCAACCCCCAGAAGGGGCACCGTTTCCTGCCCTATATCGTGGTGATCATCGACGAGTTTGCCGATATGATCATGACGGCCGGGCGCGAGATCGAGACGCCGATCGCGCGTATCGCGCAGCTGGCGCGTGCCGTGGGTATCCACCTGGTGATCGCCACGCAGCGCCCGACAACCAATATCATCACAGGCCTGATCAAGGCCAACTTCCCGGCGCGCATCGCTTTCCGCGTCACGTCGATGATCGACTCGCGCACGATCATCGACCAGCCCGGGGCCAACCAGCTGATCGGCCGGGGCGATATGCTGATCTCGACCGGCAGCGAGCTTACGCGCGTGCAGTGCGCCTTCGTCGACACGCCCGAGATCGAGCGGATCACCGAGTTCATCGGCAACCAGCGCGGTTACCTGTGTGCCTACGAGCTGCCCGAGTATGTGCCCGAGGGCGAGGCCGGCGCGTCGAAAGGGGCCGACCTGGGGCAGATGGATGCGATGTTCGACGACGTGGCCCGCTTTGTGGTGCAGAACCAGCAGGGGTCGACCTCGTCGATCCAGCGGCGTTTCTCGATCGGGTACAACCGGGCGGGCCGTATCATGGACCAGCTCGAGGCGGCCGGCATCGTGGGGCGCGCCGAGGGGAGCAAGCCGCGCGAGGTGCTGATCGCCGATATGCACTCGCTCGAGCTGCTGCTCAGCGGTCTCGACGGCGGGAAGCCCTTTTAGCCGGGCTTGGTTTCCGTCCGCGCCGTTCGGCGACCCGGACGCTCCGGTCCGGGATGTGCGTATAACTGATAGATAATCCGTCGAAAATAACCAGCTATGAGAAAATACGTTTTGTTGTCGCTTGGCGTCCTGTTGGCCGTGTTCACTGCCAGGGCCGACGAGAAGTCCGACGCGCTGCTGCGCCGCCTGGCCGCGCAAATAGACAGCTATCCGAGCTACCGGGTCGATTTCGAGGCCCGCATGGACGGCGAGTTCGGCGCCACGCCGGGCAGCTACGTGGTGAGCGGCGACTGCTACCGCATCGAGGTGAGCGGTACCGAAGTGTACAGCGACGGGAGGGTACGCGAGAGCTACAACCCGGCCGACGACGAGGTCGTGATCGAGACGGCCGATCCTGCGGACCGGACGATCCTCGCCAATCCCACGCAGGTCTTCCGCTTTCTTGACGGCGAGCTCACGCATGTCCATGCCGGGACCGAGCCGGTGAACGGACGGAACTGCGAGGTGATCCGCCTCGCCCCGCGCACGCCCAACGAGGCCTATAAGTCGATCACGCTGTGGATCGATGCCGCAACGGGGCTCCCGGCCAAGCTCAGCTACCGCGTTGGCGAGTCCTCGGCCGACGTGGAGGTGTTGATCGACCGTATCGTACCGGGTGCGAAGCTCCCTGCCTCGCAGTTCCGCTTCGACCGCTCGAAACACCCGTCGGCCGAGGTGATCGATTTCCGCTAAGCCCCGCCGCAGCTGTTCCCGGACATAGCCCGAAAGGTTCCGGAAGTGTGCCGTTTGCACACCCCGAAACCCTTTGTTTTTTTTGGTCATTCGAAGAATTTTGAGTATCTTAGCCGGGCGTTACGAAAGTGAAAATTATGGCAGAAGGAGAAAAAATCATTAAGATCAATATCGAGGAGGAAATGAAGACCGCCTACATCGACTATTCGATGTCTGTGATCGTTTCGAGAGCGCTTCCCGATGTGCGCGACGGCCTCAAGCCCGTGCACCGGCGTATCCTCTACGATATGAGCAACGAGCTGAATCTCTACTCGGATAAACCCCACCGTAAGTCGGCCCGTATCGTCGGCGACGTGCTCGGTAAGTTCCACCCGCACGGCGACTTGTCGGTCTATGATGCGATGGTCCGTATGGCCCAGGAGTGGAGCATGCGCTACCCGCTGGTCGACGGCCAGGGTAACTTCGGTTCGGTCGACGGCGACTCGCCGGCGGCCATGCGTTACACCGAGGCGCGCATGCAGAAGATCGCCGACGAGGTGATGGCCGATATCGACAAGGACACGGTCGATTTCACGCTCAACTTCGACGATACGATCCCGGAGCCGACGGTCCTGCCGACCAAGATCCCGCTGTTGCTGGTCAACGGTACTTCGGGTATCGCCGTGGGTATGGCGACCAATATGCCCCCGCACAATCTCTCGGAGGTGGTCGATGCCATGTGTGCCTATATCGATAACCGCGACATCGAGGTCAGCGAGCTGACCAAGTATATCAAGGCGCCCGACTTCCCGACGGGCGGTATCATTTACGGCCTCGAGGGGGTCCGGGAGGCGTTCGAAACGGGCCGCGGGCGCGTGGTGATGCGCGCCAAGACCGAGATCGAGTATACGCACAGCGGTCGTACGTGCATCGTGGTGACCGAGATCCCCTATATGGTCAACAAGGCCGAGATGATCAAGAAGATCGCCGACCTGATCAACGAGAAGAAGCTCGAGGGCATCTCGTACATCAACGACGAGAGCGACCGCAACGGTATGCGCATCGTGATCATCCTCAAGCAGGATGCCGTGGCCAGCGTGGTGCTCAACAACCTCTACAAGTATACCCAGCTGCAGTCGACCTTCCCGGTCAACAACATTGCCCTGGTCGACGGGCGCCCTGTGCTGCTCAACCTCAAGGAGATCATCCATAATTTCGTCGAGCACCGCCACAGCGTGATCGTCCGCCGTACGCGTTACGACCTGGCCCAGGCCGAGAAGCGCGCCCATATCCTCGAGGGCCTGCTGATCGCGCTCGACCATATCGACGAGATCATCTCGATCATCCGTGGATCCGAGACCCCCGATGCGGCCAAGGCGGCTATGATGGAGCGTTTCAACCTGAGCGAGGCGCAGTCTGGCGCCATCATCGACATGAGGCTGCGCGCCCTGACCGGGCTGGAGCGCCACAAGCTGCAGGCCGAGTACGACGAGCTGTGCAGGCTGATCGCCTACTACAAGGATGTGCTGGCCGACGAGGCGTTGCAGATGCAGATCATCAAGGACGAGATGCTCGAGATCAAGGAGAAGTACGGCGATGAGCGCCGCAGCGAGATCGAGATGAGCGCCGGCGAGTTCAATCCCGAGGATTTCTATGCCGACGAGGAGATGGTGATCACCATCTCGCATATGGGCTATATCAAGCGTACGCCGCTTGCCGAGTACCGCACGCAGAGCCGCGGCGGGGTCGGGGCCAAGGGCAGCGCCACGCGCGATGAGGACTTCATCGAGCATATCTACGTGACGAGCATGCACAATACGATGCTCTTCTTTACCGAGAAGGGCCGCTGCTACTGGCTCAAGGTGTACGCGATCCCCGAGGGTACGCGCTCGTCGAAGGGCCGTGCGATCCAGAACGTGATCATGATCGAGCCCGACGACAAGGTACGTGCCTACATCAACGTGCGCCGGCTCAATGACCGGGAGTATGTCGAGAACAATTATATCGTGATGTGCACCAAGGACGGCTCGATCAAGAAGACGCAGCTCGAGGCCTACTCGCGCCCGCGCCAGAACGGCGTGAACGCGATCACGATCCGCGAGGGCGACCAGCTGATCGAGGCCAAGCTGACCAGCGGCGACGCGCAGATCCTGATCGCGGCCCGCGAGGGCAAGGCGATCCGCTTCCACGAGGGAGCCGTCCGGGCTATCGGGCGCACCGGTGCCGGTGTGCGCGGGATCAGCATCGAAGAGGGCGACGAGGTGATCGGTATGGTTTGTGTGGAACCTGACAACAAGGCCGATATCCTCGTGGTGTCGGAGAACGGATACGGCAAGCGCACCGACCTTGACGATTATCGGGTGACCAACCGCGGCGGTAAGGGTGTGAAGACCATTCAGATCACCGAGAAGACCGGTAAGCTGATCTCGATCCAGACCGTGACCGACCAGAACGACCTGATGAGCATCAATAAGTCGGGCCTTACGATCCGCATCCCGATCGCCGATATCCGCCTGTGCGGCCGTGCCACTCAGGGCGTGAAGGTGATCAACCTGCGCGGTAGCGATGCGATCGCCTCGGTGATCGCGGTGCCCAAGAGCGAGGAGGAGGCAGAGGTGCCGGCCGGTGCTGCCGGCGGCGAAGGCGCAGAGGGCGTGGCCGCAGACTCCGGGTCCGCCCGACAGCCTGAACAGGAACAAACCGAATAATAATTCTTAATGAACGTGAATATGAAACGATTATTCTTGCTTGCAGCCGCGGCTGTGCTGGGTCTGGCTCCGGCACTGGCGCAAACTCCGCAGAGTGCCCCTTTCCGGGTGGATCAGGTGGCGATCCGCAAGGCTCTGGCCAAATCGGATGCGGATATCAACGATCCTAAGAAAGGTCCCAAGGCGGCGACCTGGATCGCCCGGGGTAACCAATACCTGAGGGCGGCGACGGCCCCGACCGACGGACTGTATATGCAGATGCCGTTCCAGGATGCTGTGAATCAGTATGGCGAAGCCGAGCAGTCTCGGGTCAAGGTCGGTCAGGGTGAGTACGACAAGTTCTCGTTCCCCTTCTTTGATGTCTACGGCAACAACGGTGTCATTATGTTCTGGAATCCCAAGCTGGTGATCAACCCGAATGCCATGCAGACCGCATACGATGCGTTTGCCAAGGCCTATGAGCTGGACAATAAATCGGCCGGCCGTGTGCAGGACGGTCTCAAGCAGGTGGCTAACCGGAGCAAGGAGGTAGGTAATAACTTTTTCTACCTGGGCAAGCACAAGGAGGCTGCCGATGCGATCGCACTGGCCTACGATGCCCAGATCCATCCGGCCGTTGCCTATGCTGATACGATGGCCGCTTTCAACGCCGGCTTCCTGTACGCGGCAGCCAATGAGTGGGAGCGCGGCCTGAAGTATCTGAAGGAGGCTCAGAAGTATAACTACGGCTCGAACGGCGATCTTTACTATTACCTGTTCCATTGCTACAACGGGCTGGGTGATATGCAGGCCGCCAAGGACGTGCTGATGGAAGGTCTCCAGAAGTACCCGAAGAACAACGATATCGTGCAGGGTCTGATCATGGTGTACTCGGATGCCGGCAGTAGCAGCCGTGAGATCGTGCCGATCGTTGAGAACGCCATTGCCAACGATCCGAACAACGCTTTCCTGTATATCGGCCTGGGGCGTATCTATGATATGCTCGACGAGCCCGACAAGGCGATCGGTGCTTTCGAGAAGTCGTCACAGCTTGCTCCGGACGATTACAGCAGCTTCTTCAACCTGGGCCTGCTTCATATCAAGAAGGGCGATGCCATGCAGAAGGAGCTCGACAAGATCACCTTCACCAATCAGGCAGACTACAAGGCCGAGGCCGCCAAGGTCAATGCCGCCTATGCCAGGTCGCTCGATCCGCTTGAGAAGGCCCATGAGCTCAACCCCGAGGATGTGCAGACCGTCGACCTGCTCAAGAGCGTGACGTTCCGCCTGCGTGAGGACCCGGCCATGAAGGCCAAGTACGAAAAGTACAATGCCCTGTTGCAGGAGATGAAGGCGTCGGAGGAGTAGTGTCCCGATGACCGTTTATCGAAAGGAGGTATCCCTTGGGGGCCTCCTTTCGTCGTTCAGGGCGCACTCTTCGTCCGGGAGGCTGCCTTTTTCCGATAAAGGACAATGCGCGGATGCTTCTTTTCGTTTTTGGGCAGGAGACCGGGCGTGTCAGGCCGTGAGGCTGCCTTTTGCTTTCGGGCATAGGCCGTCCGGCGCGCTTCCGCTTGCCGCCCTGGTGCGGAGAGCGGCGCATCCTTCCCGGAACGCATTTCTTCAGGACTCCGGGATGCGGCGAATGCACGACAGCGATACGCGGCGCTTGGCAGCGTATTTGCGTGAGCGGGGACATGCGGCGGGTCCCGGACCCGATGAAATCGAGATAAAATTTTGCACTCTCTGAAGTTCCGATTAACTTTGCATGACCGGCTGCCGCCTGTCATGCTCCGGGCGACCGGCCGACCCGATAACAGCGACAATATATGGACGATCAGCAAAAAATACTGGACGAGGCCACCGGCGGCGAGTATAAGTACGGTTTCACGACAGACATAGAGACCGATACCTTCCCCAAGGGGCTTAGCGAAGATGTGATCCGGATGCTCTCGGCCAAGAAGGGCGAGCCGGAGTGGATGACCGAGTTCCGCCTTCAGGCGTATCGGCACTGGCTGACGCTCACGATGCCCACCTGGGCCCACCTCGACATCCCCGAGATCGACTATCAGGATATCATTTATTATGCGGCTCCGCGTACCCAGCCGAAATACAGCAGTATCGACGAGGTCGATCCCGAGCTGCTCGCCACGTTCGAGAAGCTCGGCATTCCGCTCGAGGAGCGCATGGCGCTCGCGGGCGTGGCCGTCGATGCGGTGATGGACTCGGTCTCGGTCAAAACGACCTTCAAGGAGACGCTGGCCGAGAAGGGGATCATCTTCTGCTCGTTCTCCGAGGCGCTGCGCGACTATCCCGAGCTGGTACGCAAGTACATGGGCAGCGTCGTGCCCTATACCGACAACTTTTTCGCGGCGCTCAACGCGGCGGTCTTTTCCGACGGGTCGTTCTGCTACGTGCCGCCCGGGGTGCGCTGCCCGATGGAGCTGAGCACCTATTTCCGGATCAACGCGGCCGGTACGGGCCAGTTCGAGCGGACGCTGATCGTGGCCGACGAGGGAGCCTATGTGAGCTATATGGAGGGTTGCACGGCCCCGATGCGCGACGAGAACCAGTTGCACGCCGCTGTGGTCGAGATCGTCGTGATGAAGGATGCCGAGGTCAAGTACTCGACGGTGCAGAACTGGTACCCGGGCGACAAGGAAGGCCGGGGGGGCGTGTTCAATTTCGTGACCAAGCGCGGCATTTGCCGGGGTGAGAACGCGCGCCTGTCGTGGACGCAGGTCGAGACGGGCTCGGCCATTACGTGGAAATATCCGAGCTGTATCCTGGCCGGCGACAATAGTGTGGGCGAGTTCTACTCGGTGGCGCTGACCAACAATTTCCAGCAGGCCGACACGGGGACCAAGATGATCCATCTGGGGCGTAACACGCGTAGCCGGATCGTCTCGAAGGGTATCTCGGCCGGCCGGAGCCAGAACAGCTACCGCGGCCTGGTCAAGGTGTCGAAGAAGGCTCAGGGCGCGCGCAACTACTCGCAGTGCGACTCGCTGCTGCTGGGCGACAAGTGCGGGGCCCATACCTTCCCCGTGGTCGAGGTCGATAACCGCAGCGCGGTGGTTGAACACGAGGCGACCACGTCGAAGATCAGCGATGACCAGCTCTTTTATTGCAATCAGCGGGGGCTCTCGACCGAGGATGCCGTGGGCCTGATCGTCAACGGCTATGCCCGCGAGGTGCTCAATAAGCTGCCGATGGAGTTCGCCGTCGAGGCGCAGAAGCTGCTTTCGCTCAGCCTCGAGGGGAGTGTCGGGTAAGCCGCAAAGTATACAATTAAAAGACAATGATATGCTCGAAGTAAAGAACCTGCATGCCGAGGTAGACGGCAAAGAGATATTGCGCGGCATCGACCTCACGGTCCGGGCCGGCGAGGTACACGCGATCATGGGGCCCAACGGCTCGGGTAAGAGTACGCTGGCCTCGGTGCTGGCCGGTAACGAGCGGTTCGAGGTGACGGGAGGGAGCGCGACGTTCGAGGGGCGCGACCTGCTTGCGATGCCGATCGAGGACCGGGCACGTGCCGGGCTGTTCCTCGGTTTTCAGTATCCGGTCGAGATACCGGGTGTGACGATGGCCAATTTCATGAAATACGCGGTCAACGAGAAGCGGCGCTACGAGGGGCTGGAGCCGATGGCTGCGGGCGACTTCCTGCGCATGATGCGAGAGAAGGCGGCGCTCGTCGAGATGGACAGCAAGATGACGAGCCGGGCTGTGAACGAGGGTTTCTCGGGCGGCGAGAAGAAGAAGAACGAGATCTTCCAGATGGCGATGCTCGAGCCGCGGCTGGCGATCCTCGACGAGACCGACAGCGGCCTCGACATTGACGCGCTGCGCATCGTCGCCACGGGCGTTACGAAGCTCAAGCGGCCCGACAACGCGACGATCGTTATCACGCATTACCAGCGCCTGCTCGACTATATCGTGCCCGACTTCGTGCATGTGCTCTACAAGGGGCGCATCATCCACACGGCGGGTCCTGAGCTGGCCCTGAAGCTTGAGGAGCAGGGCTACGACTGGCTGATTAACCAATACCAATAGCGGAGGACGGCTATGGGCGATTCGATCGAAAAACGGCTTACCGACCTCTATTTCGGTAACGAGGACATCATCTGCGAGGGCTTCCCCGGGGCGGTCAACCGCCAGCGGGCCGCGGCTCTCGAGCAGTTCAGCGTGGCGGGTATCCCGTCGCGGCGCAACGAACGCTACCGTTACAACGATATGCGCGAGGTGTTCGGCGGCGAGTACGAGAGCTACTTCACGCCCGTTCCCGGGACGGCCGGTGTGTGCTGCGGTTTGCCGGTCGAGGGGCCCGTGCTGCCGTTGGTCAACGGATTCTATGCCGGTGCCGATCCGCTCGCCGAGCGCCCCGACGGAGTGATCTTCGGGAGCCTGCGCGCAGCGGCCGGCCGTTACCCCGAGCTCGTCGGGCGCTGGCTCAACACGGCCGCCGACAATGCGGGCGAGGCGCTCACGGCGCTCAATACGGCCTTCATGCAGGATGGTGTGTTCATTTACGTGCCGCGCGGCGTGCAGTGCGCCGAGCCGTTCGTGATCCCCTGCTGCTACGGCTCCGAGCGTGAGGCACGGCTTTGTTTCGCGCGTAGCCTGATGGTCTTCGAGGCCGACAGCAGTGCGAAGTTGGTGCTGGATTACCGGACGCTGACCGGCGACCGTTTCCTGGCCGACAGCGTGCGTGAGATCTTCGTCGGCCGTGGTGCCCGGGTCGAGCTGACCGAGGCTGTGCGTTTCAACGAGGCGAGCACGCAGGTGCTCGGCAGCTATGTGCGGCAGGAGGCCGACAGCCACTTCCAGAACCTCACGGTGCAGCTCGGGGGCGGTCTGTCGCGGATCAACTATACGGCCTCGCTTGACGGTCCCGGCGCCGAGAGCCACGTCTACGGGCTCTATCTGTGCGGCGGTGCCGACCGTACCGACATCTACACCGGGATCAACCACAATGTGCCCGACTGCACGAGCTACGAGCTGTTCAAGGGCGTGGTGGCCGGTGAGGCGTCCGGCTCGTTCAACGGCCGTATCTTCGTGGCCCCCGACGCGCAGCGCACGCGGGCCTTCCAGGAAAACCACAACCTGCAGCTGAGCGACTCGTCGCACGTCTACACCAAGCCGCAGCTCGAGATCTATGCCGACGACGTGAAGTGCAGCCATGGGGCGACCGTTGGCCAGCTCGATGCCGAGGCGGTCTACTATATGCGGCAGCGCGGGATCGGCGAGGCCGATGCGCGCAAGCTGCAGATGTTCGGATTCGTCAACGATGTGATCGCCAAGAGTTCGTTCGACGAGCTGGCGCGCCATCTGGGCGAATTGGCCGTCGGGAAGATCGAGAGCCTTTAAGTTGCGGCCGTCCTCCACCCGGTGCGCCGGGGATGCTCCGGCGGCGTTACCCCGTGGCTTGAGTTTGCGCATCTCGTGCCGGCAACCCCTGCGGTCGTCGTTCCGGCCTTGTGACGGTGGTGCCGCCGCTGTCCCGGCCTGTCGCTGCGCCCGCGCTGCGTGTGCCTGACGGCCCGTCGTGCCGTTTCCCGAAGGTTCTTTTGCTTTCCTGCGGCGTTCTAAAACAGAATTGAATATGCTTGACCTGAAAAAAATACGCGCGGACTTTCCGCTGCTTTCGACCGAGGTGTACGGCAAGCCGCTGGTCTATCTCGACAACGGGGCGACGGCCCAGAAGCCGCGCCGGGTGATCGACAAGGTCAACGAGCTGCACACCACGCTCAATGCCAACGTGCACCGCGGCGCACACTACCTGAGCGAGCGCTGTACCGAGGAGTACGAGGCAGCGCGCGAGACGGTGCGTGCCTATATCGGGGCCGCGTCGCGCCGCGAGGTGGTCTTTACGGCGGGTGCGACGGCTGCGATCAACAACGTGGCCTACAGCTTCGGCGAGCGTTATATCGGTGCGGGCGATAACGTGGTGATCACCGAGATGGAGCACCATGCTGACATCGTCCCGTGGCAGCTCGTCTGCGGGCGCCGGGGGGCCGAGCTGCGTGTCGTGCCGTTCGACGACCGCGGTGAGCTGCTTTACGAACGTTTCGGCGACCTTGTCGACGACCGCACGCGCATCGTTGGGGTCACGCAGGCTTCCAACGTGCTGGGGACGATGCCTGACCTGCGGCGCATCATTGCGCTGGCGCACAGCCGCGACGTCCCGGTGCTGGTCGACGGCTGCCAGGGGATCGTCCATGGCGGCGTCGATGTGGGCGCGCTCGACTGCGATTTCTATGCCTTTTCGGGGCATAAGCTCTACGGACCCACCGGGATCGGTGTGCTTTACGGCAAGGAGCGGTGGCTCGATGAGATGCCTCCGTTCATGGGCGGGGGCGACATGGTGGCCACGGTGACCTTTGAAAAGACCACTTATGCCGAGCTGCCGCTCAAGTTCGAGGCCGGCACGGCCAACTTTATCGGGGCTATCGGCCTGGCCGAGGCGATCCGTTACCTCGAAGGGCTCGATGCCCGCGATGTGGCTCAGCACGAGCGTCTGCTGCTCGACTATGCCACCGAACGGTTGCAGGCGATCGACGGGGTGCGCATCTATGGCGCGGCTCCGCACAAGTGCAGCATCGTGTCGTTCACGGCCGAGGGGACACACCCGCTCGACGTGGGGATGATCCTCGACAAGCAGGGGATCGCCGTGCGCACGGGGACGCATTGCGCCGAGCCGGTGATGGTCCATTACGGGCTGACGGCCATGTGCCGCGCTTCGTTCGCGCTTTACAATACGGCCGACGAGGTTGACGCGCTTGTCGCGGGTCTCGAACGTGCCCTGCGGATGCTCCGGTAACGGCGTATTGCTTGTGTTGGCAGGGGCGATCGGAGGGCGAGGATAGTTCCGACATGGGATAGGGAACGCTGGAGCGGTTATGGACAGTTCGGACGGCACTATAATGACATCTCTCCAGTCAAAGATTCTGTTTAATCAATTTAAAATAGGTTAAAATAACAGGGCGCCTTGGCGCCCTGTTGCAGTTTGCGGGTCGGGTGAACGACCCTTGCGACCTATTGTCTGGAAATGTGATTAGCGGGGCGAAATTTCGTAATCGTCGCCCACGACGACATTGGGGATCAACGTGTCGATTGGCAACTGGATAGCTTCACCTTTGATAAAGAGGCAGAAAATAGCGGGCCATACCCAGAGTCCCAGGCCGATGCCGAGGCCCAATGCCAGCCCTTTGCGGGATTCGCCGTTTGCCGACAGTGAACCTTGCAGGGTGATGGTCTGTCCGTCGACCGCTTTCGTAGAGAGGCATTGCAGTCTGATACGGGCCGGTTTGCCGACCGCTTTCGCTTTGTGTATTTCACTGGATATCTCGACGGAAGTGCCGCGTCGGATCAGAACGTTGCCGGTCGCGAGGTCCTTGACATCGCGGTCGACGACTGCCTGTACGGTCTGCTGCTTGTTTTTGCTGTCGACAGCTTCGATGAGACGTACGCTGACAGGTTTGCCGTTGGGGAGTTCGTATGCCATCGTGTCGATGGTCAGGAACGAGAAAATCAGAAATAGGGATACGATTTTTTTCATTTTGCGTGAGTTATTCGGGTTAAACAATAGGTCCGGAATCGTTGAGCTATTGTTCTGACACGCAAAAAAGGCGCGGACTCACCTGTCAGTAAAGAGGCATCGCCAAACGCCCGGACACCAAACAAGTAAAGCCCACGCCAAAGGCATGAGCATTAACTCTATTGTTTGTGGTGTCATAAGTAAATTTGGCGATTTCCTTTACCCAAAACAATAGCTAATGCTATTTTGTATGTATCGGAACAAAGATAGGATTTTCGGGCGGGTGTCCCAAATGTTCGGCGGATTTTGTTATTTTTGCCAGAAACCTGTCGGGAACGACGGGTTGGCCGGGGCTCTGTCTGTGGTGTCCGGGAGTGTCAGGCGGGTGTGCCGCTCTGTTCTGCGGTAGGTGCCGGCTGTAAGTATGAACCGTAAGACTGTATATCGATTATGCCGTTTGTAGTTTTGGAAGGTTTGGACGGGGCCGGCAAGTCGACCCAGGTGGCGCTGCTCCGCGCCATGCTCGCGGAACGGGGTGCCGCGTGCGAGTACCTGCATTTCCCGCGTTTCGACGCGCCGGTCTACGGCGAGCTGATCGCGCGCTTTCTGCGTGGCGAGTTCGGCGCTGCCGATGCCGTCGACCCGTATCTCGTGGCGTTGCTCTATGCCGGAGACAGGGCCGATGCGGCGGCGACGATCCGCACATGGCTCGCCGCCGGTAAGTTCGTGCTCGTCGACCGTTACCTGCACTCCAATATCGCTTACCAGTGTGCCAAGCTCCCCGTCGCGCAGCGTGATACGCTCGCGCAATGGATACGTGCCCTGGAGTACGATCATCACGGTATTCCGCAGCCCGACCTGGCGCTTTTCCTCGATGTTCCGTTCCGCTTTACCGAGCAGAAACTGACCGCCTTGCGCGAGGGCGATGACCGGGCTTACCTGGCCGGGCGCGAGGATATCCACGAGGCCTCGCTGCCGCTCCAGCAGCGGGTGCGCGAGGTTTACCTGGCCGAGGCCGCCCGCGATGACCGCTTTCATGTGGTCGAATGCGGCGATGAATGCGGGGATATGCTGCCTGCTGATCGTATTTTCGATAAGATCGCTGCCTATGTGCGCCCGCTCCTCGGGCCGGACGCCCGATGATCCCCGCTTCGAACTTAATCCTGACCGTCATGTCCGACCGCTCCCGTATCTCCCGATTCCTGCTGATCCTCTGCCGCCTTGTGCTGGCAACGGTCTTTCTGTTCTCAGGCTTTGTCAAAGGGGTCGATCCGTGGGGAACGGCCATTAAGATGGGCGACTATTTCACAGCCTGGGGGATCGTCGGTCTCGAAGGCGTGTCGTACGGTCTGTCGATCGCCCTTTCCGCCTTCGAGATGCTGATGGGTTTTGCGCTGCTCTTCGGCCTGCGCCTGCGGCTTATGTCGGTGCTTGTCCTGCTGTTTATGACCGGCTTTACCGGGCTCACGCTTTGGATCGCGCTCGCGAACCCGGTTTCCGACTGCGGCTGTTTCGGCGATGCGGTCAAGCTGACCAACTGGCAGACTTTCTACAAAAACCTTATTCTGTTACCGATGAGCGTGGCGGTATGTGCCGGGGCTTATGCGGGCCGGCGCCGGCCCCGGGCGCTCGATTCGATGGGGTCGGCCGTGCCGTCGTTCGCTTCGGCGGCGGAGCCTTCGCGGCGCCGGGTACGGGTCGAGTGGCTGGCGCTGATCGCTTTTGCCTGTGTTGCGGCCGGCGTGGGGGTCTATTCGCTCCGCCACCTGCCGATCCTCGATTTCCTGCCTTACAAGGTAGGGGTCAGTATACCCGAGGCGATGAACGCCGGCGGCTCGGGTATGGTCGAGACGACGCTCATCTACCGCGACCGCGCTTCGAGTGCCGAGCGGGAGTTCTCGCTCAGCGATACGACCTGGTACGACACTACGCGCTGGGAGTATGTCGATACGCGCATTGTGTCTGACGGGGGGGCTTCGGCGCCGGCCATCCGTGATTTTCACCTGTTCCGCGAGGGTGAGGATGTGACGGGCGAAGTGCTGGCCGATCCGGGGGCCGTGTTTCTGTTCTGCGCGACCCGGATCGACGAGCTGACGGGCCGGTGCGCCGGGCGCTTTGCGCAGGCCGTGAGGGTGGCCCGTGCTTCGGGTGCGCGCGTGCTCTGCGCGACTACCTCGCCGCTGGGCCGTATCGAGAGCGTCCGGCTTCCGGACGGCATGGACCTTCCCTGCTACAATATCGACGGGACGACGCTCAAGACGATGCTTCGGGCCCGTAACGGCCTTGTGCTGCTGCGTGGCGGTACGATCGCCGGCAAGTGGAACTGCCGGGATATCCCGCAGGACTGGGCTCCGTACGGGATCTGATCGCCCATGGCCCTTCCCGTGTCACTTTCCTTTCCGAACGTCTCTCCGGATTCTGCCGGCAGCCGGCAGGTCCGGTGCGGACCCACGTGCTTGGCGTGGCCTGCGACGCTGAGCACGGCCCTCTCCTGAGCGCTGCGCAGGGCGGTCGCGCCGTTTTCCGATAGCATTGACTCTCAGCAGTTCGTTGACGTGGCGCCCGTGTGCTCCCGCGGGGCATGCACGTGTTCCGTTGGCATGATATTTGGCTCATAGGAGGGAGAATATGTGTTACCCTAATCCATCCGACTATGAGCATCCGGACCCTATTCCCGGTGGCTGCGGCCGCCGTTTTCGCCACATCGTGCGGTACACCCCCGCCGGCTCCCCAGACAGTCCGCCCGGTCAAAGTGTATACGGTCGAGTCGCTCGGCTACGTCGACAAGGACTTTGCCGGAATGGCCGTCGCCGACAAGGCGGCCAACCTCGCCTTCAAGGTCGCCGGCCAGGTGACCGAGCTGAACATTGAGGAGGGTAAGACCGTCCCGCAGAATGCGGTGATCGCCGAGATCAACCCGCGCGATTTCGCGCTTCAGGTCGAGGCCGACAAATCGGCCTATCTGACGGCCAAGTCGCAGCTCGAGCGCAGCAAGCGACTGCTCGACCGTCAGGCCATCTCGCGGCAGGATTACGAGCTGACCGAGACCCGGTTCGCCGAGGCCAAATCGACGTACGACAACTCGCGCGGCATCCTGGGCGATACGAAGCTCCGGGCGCCGTTCGCCGGCATCATCGAGAAGCAGTATGTCGACAAGTTCCAGCGCGTGCAATCCGGCGAGCCGATCGTCCGGCTGGTCGACCCCGTGACGCGTACCGTGCGCTTCACGATGCCCGAGAGCGGCGTCCGTTGGCTCGAGCAGCCCGACAAGTCGTTCACGGTCCGTTTCGACAACTACCGCAACGTGGTGTTCAGCGCCTATCTCAAGGAGTACGTCAAGACCTCGCCCGACGGTACGGGGCTTCCCGTCTCGCTCGGGATCAACGACCCCAGGTTCGATACGAAGAAATACCTGGTCTCGCCGGGTATGTCGTGTACGATCAACCTGACGATCGACAACAAGGCCGACAGCACGATCACGGCCGTGCCGCTCACGGCGGTCTATAGCCCCGACACGGGCGGCGACTTCGTGTGGGTAGTGCGCGACGACCGTGTCGAGCCGCAGGCCGTCTCGTTGGGCGAGCTCACGGGCAGCGACATGATCGTCATCCGGAGCGGTCTGCGTCCCGGCGAGCGGGTCGTGACAGCAGGCGTTTATCAGTTGCAGGAAGGACAACAAGTGACTATTCTTAACTGAAGACGGCCATGAATCTACCCCAATACTCCCTCGATAACCGCAAGATCATCTACTTTTTCCTGGCCCTGATGCTGATCGGGGGCGTCGTCTCGTTCTCGAGCCTGGCCAAGAAAGAGGACTCTCCGTTCGTTATCAAGAGCTCGTCGATCATCACCTATTATCCGGGCGCGACGCCTGCCGAGGTCGAGCAGCTCATCACCGAGCCGATCGAGCGCGAGATACAGTCGATGCGTGACGTGTTCAAGATCACCTCCGAGTCGTCCTACGGGATGTCGAAGATCATGATCGAGCTGCTGCCCTCGACCGCGGCTCGCGAGATGCCCCAGATGTGGGACGAGCTGCGCCGCAAGATACTCAACATCCAGCCCAAGCTGCCCGAGGGGGCCTCGACGATCAGCGTGGGCGATGATTTCGGCGATGTCTACGGCATCTACTACGGTCTGGCGGCTGCCGACGGCTATACGTACGACGAGCTTCGCGACTGGGCCCAACGGATCAAGACCGAGCTGGTGCCGGTCGACGGGGTACAGAAGGTCTCGATCTTTGGCGAGCAGAGCGGCGTGATCAATATTTACGTAAGTCTTTCGGCGATGACCAACCTGCTGGTGCGTCCCGAGAACGTGGTGCAGGTGCTCAAGTCGCAGAATACGCTGGTGAGCAGCGGCGAGCGTCTGGCCGGTGAGATGCAGATCAAGGTCGTTGAGACGGGTACCTACCAGAGTATCGATGACATTGCCGACCAGTTGCTCACGACCCCGGCGGGCCGCCAGATCAGGCTGAGCGATATTGCGCGCGTCGAGCGGGGGTATGCCACGCCGCCCGCTACGCTGATGGAGATCAACGGCCAGAAGGCGCTCGGGATCGGCATCTCGACCGCCGCCGACAAGGACGTGGTGCGTGTGGGCGACGAGGTGCAGGCGCGCCTCGACGCGATCCAGCGCATGATGCCCGTCGGGATGAACCTCATCACGCTCTACCCCGAGAACCAGATCGCCCGCGAGGCCAACAACGTCTTCGTGCTCAACCTGCTTGAGTCGGTGGCCATCGTGATTCTGGTCATTATGCTTATCATGGGCTTCCGTGCGGGCGTGCTGATCGGCTCGTCGCTCGTCTTCTCGATCGGCGGCACACTGTTGCTCATGCAGTTCCTCGGCGAGGGGCTCAACCGCACCTCGCTCGCGGGCTTTATCATCGCGATGGGGATGCTCGTCGACAATGCGATCGTCGTCACGGACAATGCCCAGAACGCGATGCTGCGCGGGGTCTCCCGGCGCAAGGCGCTGATCGGCGGGGCCGTGACCCCGCAGTGGGGGCTGCTGGGTGCGACCTTCATCGCCATCTGCTCGTTCCTGCCGCTCTATCTGGCTCCTTCGTCGGTCGCCGAGATCGTCAAGCCGCTCTTTGTCGTGCTGGCTGTCTCGCTGCTGCTGAGCTGGGTCCTGGCGCTTACGCAGACGCCCGTTTTCGGCAGCTTTATCCTGAAGGAGCATGCCGGGGCTCCGGTGCGCGATCCTTACGACAAGAAGTTCTATCACCGGTTCGACGGGCTTCTCCGGGGGCTGATCCGCCGTCGCTGGCTTGTGCTCGCCACGGTCGTCGCGCTCTTTGTCGCGGCGCTCGGGGTGATGGGCACGATGCCGCAGAACTTCTTCCCCAATCTCGACAAGCCTTACTTCCGGGCCGACTGTTTCCTGCCCGACGGCTACAATATCCTCGATGTGCAGAAGAATATGCGCGGTATCGAGAGCTGGCTCTCGCAGCAGCCCGCCGTGAAGAACGTTTCGGTCACGATGGGCAGCTCACCTCCGCGCTACTACCTGGCCAGCAGCTCGTTCGGTCCCAAGCCCAACTTCGCCAACATCCTGGTCGAGCTGACCTCGAAGGACTCGACGGTGGCGGTCGAGGAGCGGTTCAACCGCTATGTGACGGCCAACTATCCCGACGTGCTGGTGCGTTCGTCGCTCTTCAAGCTCTCTCCGGCGGTCGAGGCGGCCATCGAGATCGGCTTTATCGGGCCCGACATCGACACGCTGGTCGCGCTGACCGGGCGGGCGCAGGCCATTATGGAGGCGCACCCGCAGGCGACGGCCGTTCGCAACAGCTGGGGTAACAAGGTTCCGGTCTGGACGCCCGTTTATTCGCAGGAGAAGGGCCTGCGCTCGGGCATCTCGCGCTATGCGATGGCCCAGCAGATGACCGTGGCCACCGGGGGCTACAAGGTGGGCGAGTACCGCGAGGGCGACCGCTTCATGCCGATCCTGCTGCGCGACGAGAACCAGTACGGCGACAATCTCAACAGCATGCGCACGCTGCCGATCTATACGGCCGGCGGCCGCGTGATCCCGCTCGAGCAGATCGTCGACGGCTTTGACTTCAGCTACCGGTTCGGCGTCATCAAACGCTACAACCGCGAACGGGTGATGATGGCCCAGTGCGACCCCGTCCGGGGTGCCAACACCAAGCAGGTCTTCGGCGAGCTGTACGAGCAGATCCGATCGGAGGTCACGTTGCCCGCCGGGTATACGCTCAAGATCTTCGGCGAGGAGGAGTCGCAGGAGCAGTCCAACAGCGCGCTGGCGGCCAATATGCCGCTCACCTTCGTGCTGATCTTTATTATCCTGCTTTTCTTGTTCAAGGGGTATAAGAAGCCGGTCATCATCCTGCTGATGGTCCCGTTGATCTTCATCGGTGTCGTGCTCGGGCTCGTCGTTTCGGGCAAGATGTTCGACTTCTTCTCGCTGCTCGGCCTGCTGGGACTCGTGGGCATGAACATCAAGAACGCGATCGTGCTCGTCGACCAGATCGGCGCCGAGACGGCAGCGGGCAAGGCGCCCTACGATGCGGTGATCGAGGCTACGCGCTCGCGTGTCGTGCCGGTGGTGATGGCCTCGGGGACGACGATCCTCGGCATGCTGCCGCTGCTGTTCGACTCGATGTTCGGCGGTATGGCGGCGACGATCATGGGTGGACTTTTCGTGGCCACGTTCCTCACGATCCTCGTGCTCCCGGTGACCTACTGCGTCTTCTTCGGTATCCGGCCCGTCCGGGGGGCGGTGCCGTCCGACGGGGCACCTGTGTCCGGCGGGGATTCACACAACTAAAGATCAATGGTATGAGACGACGTACGATATATATCATCTCCGGCCTCGCCCTCCTGACGCTTCCCGCGCTCGGGCAGCGGACGATCAGCCTCGACGAGTACCGTGCTGCGGTGGCCGACCACAGCTACCAGCTCAAGATGGCGGCCGAGGAGGCGACGGCGGCCCTCGCGACCCAGCGGCAGCAGCAGACGGGTTTCCTGCCGCGCCTCGACGCCGTGGGCAACTTCTCGCTCAACTTCCGCGAGCAACGCACGGCGGCGGGGGCCTACATCCAGCCCTACTCGTTCTTCCTGCAGCCCGCCATCGTCCAGAATGTCTATTTGGGCGGCACGGTGCGTAACCAGGTGGGGCAGGCCCGACTGGGCTATGAGATGGCGGTCAACGATCAGGAGCTGACGCGCAGCAATATCGACTACCTGGCCGAGTACACCTATTGGAATCTTGCGGCCAACGACGAGCTGGTCAAGGCAACACGCCAGTATATCAACATCATCCGGACGCTGCAGAATGTTATCAAGCTCCGCTTTGACGACGGCTATGTCGGCAAGACCGACCTGCTGATGATCGAGGCGCGGCTGAGCGAGGCGACGTATGACATGGTTTCGGCCGAGACCAAGTACAAGGTTGCGTTGCACAATTTCAACGTGTTGATGGGTGCCCCGGTCGATTCTGCTGTGCGGGTTTCCGACGAGATACTGAGGCGGGTGGCGATGCCTTCGCGCATCGGCCGCGAGGAGGCGATCGGCCGCCGCCCCGATTTTCAGAAGGCGCTCAAACAGGTCGATTTCAACGCTTATGGGACGAAACTGGCTGCCGGGCGGTTCAATCCGCAGGTGACCTTCGGCGTTCAGGGCGGTTGGAATACGCTTACGCCCAACCTTCGCGGCGATACGCGGATCGACGGGTTGGCATACGTTCAGCTCAACATCCCGATCTTTGCCTGGGGGGAGCGGCGGCATGCCGTGGCGGCCAGCCGTGCAGCTCTCCGTTCGAGCCGCTACAACCTCGACCAGGTGACCGACGACATCACCGCCGAGCTCAGCAATGCGTGGACCGGCATCGAGGAGAGTTTCGAGCAGGTGACCATCGCGTTCAACGGCCTGAAGATCGCGCAGGAGAACCTCGATCTGAGTACGTTCAGTTACAACGAGGGCGCGGCGACGATCCTCGACGTGCTTTCGGCCCAGCTCTCGTGGCTCCAGCTCTATACGAACGCCATCACTTCCAACTACAACTACCGCCTTTCGATCGCCGAGTACCGACGCGCGATCGGCGGTACGACCGGCGAGTGAAGCTGGTCGTACCGTGTTTTGTGTGCGCCGCCGACACGGTCCCACCCGTCTTTTCCGGCACCAGATGGCGCATGACAGTGTGCAGAGACGATGCACGACTGTGTTGTTCCGGGCCGGTTCCTGAAGCAATCTGCGGAGGTGCCCCGGTTTTGCGCTGGCTGGTTCCGTTATGACCGGGGCTATGCGTTCATTTTTTTGCAGGACATACCCGGTTTTCGTTGGTTGCCGCCGCTGTTGCAGCGGAGTTTCCATTCAATATCTTTCGCCTGGTCGGGGTGGTTGCCCTGTCTTGTTCGCGGACTTCTGGTTATGCTGTGCCCGGCGAAGGGGCACCGGCTCCTTTTGTCAGCCGGTTTTTTCCTTCGCTTCCAGGACCTCCGGTTGCTTTTCCCGGACCCGGAGCCGCTCCCGTTCCGTAACGTAAATAGCCTGCGCAGCGCGCAGGCTATTTATTATTCGAGGCATATCCGGTTTATGCTGCGGACAGGGCATCTTCCCCGGGCGATCTTCGTTGCTTGATCGCTGCGATGTATGCCGGCGGGTTTCCTCTGCCCGCCCCGGTATGCGGTACGGCTGGTTCCCGGTATCCGTGCCGGCTCTGCATTACCGCATGCGGTTGAGCGAGCGGATCAGCGCTTCGTCGCGGGCGATCCCCCGGAATGCCAGGTAGGCCAGGATCAGGCCGACGAGCGGGAATACATCGACCACCGAGAGCGAGATGGCATGCGAGGCCATCTCGCGTATCCCGGCATACGAGCGGTAGATGTAGAACGCGACGAAGATCTGGAGCCCGGCCAGCATGATGATCTCCGCGATGCACAGCCTGATCTGTGCCCAGCGCCGCTTGTACAGGAAGATGGCGATCACCGGGATCAAGGTGCAGATGACGGCCAGGATGCCCATGTACAGGGTCGGTACGATCTGCCCGTTACCTTGTGAGAGAGCCTTTATGCCGAACGCATGCAGGGTGAATGTCTCGGTTCCCCCGATGAAGGTCGCCAACGGGACGATCAGCAGGATGACCATCAGTACGACGATGATCAACAGGTAGAGGGTTTGTATGCGTTGTATCATAACGATAACTGTTTATACGGTTGATATATGCCGGTTCAGTCCTGATGCGCGGGTCATTCGGTCGGTTCTGGGCGCTCCGGTGCGGGTGTCGGACGACTGCCGTCCCCGGCCTGCGGGGCCTCCTGGCCGGATTCCGCACGTGTTTCGGACTGTTTTTCGCGTGGGTTGTTGCGTCTGTGCCCGGGCTGCTCCGCCACTGCAGGTATTGCGGCTTCCCTCTGGCGTTCGGTTCGCGCTGCCTCGGTGGATGCCGAAGCGGCCGGGTTCTGTTGTGCTTCGGATTGTACGGCCGCTACCGTAGTCTCCCTCTTGCGCTCGGGCTGTTCCGCCCCGGCAGGTGCTGCTTCTGTTTCGTGACGGCGCCCGGTCTGTGCGTCAGTGTGTGCCGCAGCCGGTTCCTGCGGGGGCTCCGGTGCAGTCGCGTCTGCCGATAGGCGCTCGGAGCCTTCTGTATTGCCGGTCTCGCCTTCAGCCTGCGGCTTCGGCCGGCGGCGCGAGCGCGAGCGGCCGGTTGTTTTCATCGCCTGCTCCGCAGCGTCCTGGGAGTCGCCGGACGCGGCGGCATCCGCAGGGGCTGTTTGGGTATCCGCCGCGTCGGAGACGGCAAGGGCTGTTGTTGACGTAGCGGACTCGTTCGCGCCGGCGCCTCCTTCCTGTGCCTGGCCCGACTTGCCGCGACCCCGGCGGCGGCGCGAGCGCTTGCGCGGCTCGTCTGTTCCGTTCTCTTCACCCGGGCGCTCAGCGACGGCCTTGCTATCGACGCTTGCCTTAGAAGCCTGCGCGGCGGGTTTTTCTGCAGGCCTGGATGAGCGCCTGTTCTCCTGCTTGTCCGTTTTGTCCGGTACCGTGGCCCGCGCGTCGGCGGCCGTCAACGGCATCTGGCGCCGCGGTTCGCAGCGTGCACCCCGTCGGCTGCGCTGCGTTTCCTGCGACTCGTCGGGTACGTCGGCGGCCTGCGATCGGCCGTTGCCGTTACGGCGTGTGTCGAGCACGTCGTCGATCAGGTAACGGTTGCGGTCGCCCGCGTTGCGGTTGATCAGCTCGCCGAGGAAGCCGGCCAGGAAGAGCATCACGCCGAGCAGCACCGCCGTGATGGCGATGTAGAACAGCGGTTGGTCCGTCACTCCGCGCACCGGGATCAGGTGCGACTGCTTGTACAGCTTTTCGGCGATCAGGTAGACGGTCGTACCGCCCCCCAGCACGAACATCAGGGTTCCCAGGCTTCCGAAAAAGTACATCGGGCTTTTGCCGAACTTGGAGATGAACATCACGGTGATCAGGTCGAGGTAGCCCTTTATCATGCGGCCCCAGCCGAATTTCGACTTGCCGTATTTGCGGGCACGGTGCTGCACCTCCTTCTCGCCGATCTTGGTGAATCCGGCCCATTTGGCCAGGATCGGGATGTAGCGGTGCATTTCGCCGTAGACCTCGATGCTCTTGACCACCTTGTTGCGGTATGCCTTGAGGCCGCAGTTCATGTCGTGCAGGCGGACGCCCGATACGGTGCGGGCCGTGGCGTTGTAGATCTTGCTCGGGATCGTTTTGGTCAGCGGGTCGTGGCGCTTGCGCTTCCAGCCCGATACCATGTCGTATCCCTCTTCGGTGATCATCCGGTAGAGTTCGGGGATCTCCTCGGGCGAGTCTTGCAGGTCGGCGTCCATCGTGATCACCACGTCGCCTTCGGCAGCGTCGAAGCCGCAGTACAGGGCGGCCGACTTGCCGTAGTTCCGGCGGAAGCGGATGCCCCGCACCTGCCTGCGCTCGCGCGCCAGGCTTTCGATCATGGCCCACGAGCCGTCCTTGCTTCCGTCGTCCACGAAGATCACTTCGTAGGAGAAGCGGTGTTTTGCCATTACGCGGTCGATCCACCGCAGCAGTTCGCCGAGCGACTCCTCTTCGTTGAGGAGCGGAATGACGACTGAGATATTAGTTTTCCTGTTGTTGTTCATTGTGATTGGTAAAGGGGGTTGCCGGCCTGCGTACAAAGATCGAGGCGAACAACCCGATGAAGCCTCCGTAGATTACCATGCTGAAGATACCGCTGAGCACCATCACGATGGGGCTGCGCATCAGCCGTTGGGTCATGGCATATGCCTGTCCCATCGTGTCCGATGCGCTGGGGTCGATGCCCGAAGCGGCCATCGCTTTGTCGATGACCTGCTGGTAATACTCGGGGGCGATGTAATTTTGGAAGAAGAACTGGCTGAGTCCGTCGATCACCCCGGCGAATAGCATGAGGGCGAGGATGAACGACATGCTCTGGCCGTAGCTCAGTCCTTCGTCTCCGCAGCGCCGTGCCAGCTGCGTGGGGAAGTAGTAGGCTGCGCCGGCGATGGCTGCGAAGCGCAGCAGCGTGACGATCCAGCTATGGTCGAGCTGGAGGTGCGCGATGGAGTCGATGGCAGCAATGACGATCATCGCGACGCCCAGCTTGAAGCCGGCGGTGGCCGCTCCTTTCCAGAATGTCGATTGGTAAATGCTTTTTGTCATGTTGCGTGTTTCGTTGGGGTGGATGAATGGTGTGCCGGTCAATCGACGAGCTCACCGATGCCCTGGCGGATGATCTCGGGCTCGCCTGCCGAGCAGTCGACCACCGTGGAGGGCTCGTTGTTGCCGTATCCGCCGTCGATGACCAGATCGACCAGCTTTCCGTAGCGCTCGTAGATCAGCTCGGGGTCTGTGGTATACTCGATCACCTGGTCGTCGTCCTTGACCGAGGTGGTGAGCAGCGGCTCGCCGAACGCGCGCACGATCTCGACGGGGATCGCGTTGTCCGGGATACGCACGCCGATGGTCTTGCGGCCGCTGAGGAGCTTGTCGGGGACTTTCTTCGAGGCGTTGAGCACAAAGGTGAACGGGCCCGGCAGGTTGCGCTTGAGCAGCTTGAAGACCGGCGTGTCGACGCGCGCATAGTCGGCTATGTTGCTCAGGTCGCTGCACACGATGGCCATTTCGGTCGCTTTCTTACCCTTGATGGCGCGGATGCGTTCCACGGCTTTGTGGCTTCGCAGCGCGCAGCCGAACGCGTAGACGCTGTCGGTGGGGTATACGATCACCCCGTCGTGGCGCAGCACTTCGGCGACACGCTCAACGGCCGTTTCGTTGGGGTTTTGCGGGTAGATCTTGATTATCATGGTTTTGTGCGCTGGTTGGGACCGGGCCTCGGACGAACGAGCCCTTAAAAATACACTTTTTTTGGCAAGTACGCAACAAAACGGCCAAAGATGGCTGACGGAGCGGGTTTTATATCTTTGGTCCGCTCTCCCGGCCTCCGGATAGCGGGGAGTCCGGGTCCGGACCGCGGTTATTCTCCGGCACGCGGCGAGATATCAGGTCGTGGCGCAGAGAACGGCAAGGGATTTGACCTGTATTTGGCCGGGTAAAACTCTATTCTGATCGATGAAAAGATTTGATAACAAAGCCGTGCTGGTCACCGGGGGTGCCGGCGGCATCGGACTGGCCACCGCCGAGCGGATGGCAGCCGAGGGGGCGAGCGTGATGATCGCCGATTATAATCTGGAACGTGCGCGCGAGCAGGCCGCGCGCCTCAATGCCGGCGGATGCCGTACCGAGGCGGTCTTTTTTGACGGGGGTGACGTGCAGAGTGCCGTCGATATCGTGCGCGAGACGGTGCGGCGCTTCGGGACGATCGACGTGCTGGTCAACAATGTGGGCGGTAACGACCTTCATCGCGATCTCGACATCGTGAACCTCGATATCGACTATTTCGATACGATCTTCCACATTAACCTGCGCAGCCAGATCGTCACTTCGAAGGAGGCGCTTCCGACCATGATGGCCAAAGGGGGCGGCGCGATCGTCAACGTGGCGTCGATGAGCGGTCTGCTGGGCGATTTCCGCGGGTCGATGTATGGCATGACCAAAGCGGGCGTGATCAGCCTCACGCGCTACATTGCCACGCAATACGGCAAGCAGGGCGTACGCTGCAACGCCGTGGCGCCGGGGCTGGTGATGACGCCTGCGGCGACCGGAGCGCTGCCCGACAACCTGCGCGAGATCTTCCTCCGTCAGAACGCCGTTCACTACCTGGGCGAGGCGGCCGACATCGCCGGGACGATCGCGTTCCTTGCGTCCGATGACGCGCGCTACATTTCGGGGCAGACCATTACGGCCGATGGCGGTATGAGCTGCCATAATCCGACCGTGCAGGATATCATTGAGCTGTCTAAAACAGGAGGTAAATAGCCGGGGAAAGGGCTGAGCGCTTCAGCCGTAGCCTGCATTCCGTCATGGCCGTTCCGCTGGTCGTGGCCGGAATACCTGCCTGTCCGTGATGGCGTTGGCGGCGTTGTCCGCATGCGTCCGCCGCTTACGCTTGAGGCCATGGCAGTCCCGCTGTCCGTAGCGTCGCTTGCCCTGCCTTGGGGGCGTCGGTCCCGCTATTGCAGCCCGGGCCGCTAATTCTCATTCCGGCCGTAGTCTTTCCGATAGTCGTAGTCGTCATCCGCCGCGTTGCTTTCGGACGTGTCGCTTTCCGCAGGGGCGTTTCCGGCACTCACTGCGTCGTCCGCAGCCCTGTTCGCGCTGTTGCCTGCCGCTCCGGCTTCGGCGCTGCTTGCGGTTGTATGCTGCCCGACGGGACCGGTGTCTTCAGCCGTGCTGCCTGTCGCGGTCGTGCGCCTCTGTGTGTCGTCCGCTTCCGTGTCCTGTGGCGCAGGCGGGCCTGCGTTGTCCGGAGGGGTAGGGGCTGCCTGCCCGGTGCCCGGTCGGGATCCCCCCGGCGGCGTGCTGTCCGGGTCGTCGCCGGGGGGATCCGGCTGTCGGTTGGGCAGCGCACGGAACGCAGCCTCCTCGGCTTCGCGGTGCAGCGCAGCCTTGCGCTCGACCCCTGCGGCCAGGGAGATGCTGTATTCGTAGAGGGCGTAGAGCGGGAGGAGGACCATGATCTGGCTGAACACGTCGGGCGGTGTGATGATGGCCGAGAAGATGGCCAGCGCGACGATCGCGTGGCGCCGGTAGCGCCGCAGGAAGGCAGCCTTCACGATGCCCATGCGCGCGAGGAAGTAGATCAGTAGCGGCAGCTCGAACACGATGGCCGCGGCGATCGAGACGTTGACGACCGTACTCAGGTACGAGTTCACGTCGATCAGGTTGGTGATCTGGCTGCTGGCCGTATATCCGGACAGGAAGTTGACCGAGAGCGGGACGATCACGTAGTAGCCGAACAGCAGGCCCGTGAAGAAACAGAGCGAGACGTAGGCGACGAAACGGCTGCTGCCGCGCCGCTCGCGGGGCGTGAGGGCCGGCTTGATGAATTGCCAGAGCTCCCAGAGGATATAAGGCGTGGCGAGCACGATGGCCGTGATGAGCGAGATGCGCAGGTGGAGGTTGAACTGGCCGGCCATCGACGTGTTGATCATGTTAAGGTCGAGCTGGTTGATACGCAGTGCGTCGATACCGGTCAGCCCGGCCAGCCGCGCGAGCAGGCGGTTGGTCGGGAAGTCGGCCGACTGGGGCCCGAAGAGCACCGTGTCGATGACGAAGCCTTTGGCCAGGAACGCGGCGATGAGGAAAACGAGCATGACAATGCCGCCCCGGACCAGGTGGGGCCGGAGGGCGTCGAGGTGTTCGAAGAAGGTCATCTCCTGGGTTGGCTCCTGATCGTGCGTAGCCATGCTCTGTCAAGTGAATGGACCCTGCGGAGGCAGAGGCGTGTGTGGTATGCGCCGGACGTGTGCCGGACGGTGCTGCATCCCGGACGGCGCCGCCGCCCTTTGGTAAGGTTCTGCGGTCTCCCCGCGGGAACGGACCTGCTGGCGGACAGTACCTGTGATGCGGCCAGACCGCCCACCGCCGCAACGGGGCTTGACGTCCTGCGCTGGCCGCCGGAGTGGCGGCGCCGTGCGGGATTACTTACTTGTGTCTTTTACGTCGTCCTCTTTTTTCGAGGTCTTGTCCGTATCTTTTTCGGTTGAGTAGTCCTTGTTCATGGCGTCCTTGAATTCGCGGATGCCGCGGCCGGCGCCCCGCATCAGGTCGGGGAGCTTCTTGGCGCCGAACAGGATGATAATCAGCACGAGGATCAGGATCAGCTCGGTAGCTCCAAATTTACCCATGGCGTTTGGTTTTAGGTTGTCGTAATTTTGCAACAAGATAAGAAAGTATTCAGGGATTGCCAAACGGCTGCCCGGCCGCTCTCTGCCGGCCCGCTCCGTCCGTCCGGCACCATGCCGTTTTATCCGGCCCGTCGGCCCGGAGCATCCTTGCTCTGCTCCTCGCCTTAAGAGCCGGTCCGCTCTGTCCGGCCGACTCCGGGCGGCCTGTCCGCCTCTGTCGGTTCAGGGCGCCCTTGCGCAGCCCCTCGCCCCGAGACCGGCCCTTCAGTCCAAGCCGCCTTTGCTTTCGCTCCTGCTTTTCCGCGTCTTTCCCCGCTCCATTGTGTCTGCAGTCGGCTCTCTTTCGCAGTCGGCTCTCTCTTGGGCGGCGTTTTACCGGCTCAGGCCCTCCGCCTCCCGGCAGACTTTTACGCTTCCGGGCCTCCCTGAGGCTTTCGCCCCGACTTCCGGCCGCTTTCCGCGCCGCGCCATTCCGCAGGATGCCCGGTCGGGGCCTTTCGCAGAGACCGCGCAGGGGCCGTCGTCCGCGGGCCTATTGCCTGAGGCTGTCGAGCGCACGGGCGTATGCCTGCGCGTTGCGGTTGTGCTCGGCGAGCGTGCGTGCGAAGTTGTGGTAGCCCGAGAAGTCGTCGCGGGCGCAGAAGTACAGGTAGTCGTGCGCTTCGGGGCTCAGTACCGCATCGATGGCCCGGATCGAGGGCATGCAGATCGGTCCCGGAGGCAGTCCGGCGTACTTGTATGTGTTGTATGGCGAGTTGACCTCGAGGTGCTTGTGGAGAATCCGCCTGAGCGTCACATCGCCTACGGCGAACTTGACCGTCGGGTCGGCCTGTAACGGCATTCCCTGGCGGAGACGGTTGATGTAGACGCCGGCCACCCGGGCCATCTCGTCGTTCTTCTTGGTCTCCTCGTAGACGATCGAGGCGAGCGTCATGACCTCCGTACGCGTGAGGCCGAGCTCCTCTCGCCGCTCTTCGCGGTGCTTGTTCCAGAAACGGTCATACTCTTTGCGCATGCGCCCGGCGAAGGCTTCGGGCGTTGTGGTCCAGTAGAGTTCGTAGGTGTTGGGAATGAACATCGCGATGAACGTTTGCGGTGTGAACCCGAGCGCCCGTACCAGCGAGTCGCCGGTCAGCGCAGCGGCGAAGGAGGCCGAGTCGGCTTCCAGATACCGTGCGACGGAGCCGGCCAGGCGATCGACCGTGCGGACGTTGTTGAACGTGACACGCACCGGGGTCTGGGCGCCGCTGAGCAGCCGGTTGATCAGCTCGCCGTATCCCATGCCTTTTTCGAGCCGGTAGTATCCCGGGCGTACGTCGTGCAGATCGCGGATCGCGGCGAAGCGGCGCAGGCGTCCCTCATTGCTGATCAGGCCGCGGGCCATGAGCGAGTCGATCATCCCGTCGAATGTGCCTCCGGTGGGTATGTATAGCCCGCCGTCCTGGACGACGGCTTTGCGGATCTTGTAGTTGTAGACCGTGAGCCCACCCCAGACGCCGATACCCAGGACGGCGGCCAGCAGGATGATTGTGAGCGTTTTCCGTTTTTTGCGTAGCATGGTTTGCTGTGTTGGTGCGGTTCGAAGATAAGGTGTTCCGAAAAAAAATAAAAATGCGGAGGTGTAAATTCGGCAAATTTGCTTACTTTTGTGCGGGGTAAGTCTTACACGACCAGCTCCCGCTCAACTCCCCCAGGGCCGGAAGGCAGCAAGGGCAGGCGGTTGTAGCGGTGCGATGTAAGTAGCTTACCCCTTTTTTGTGCCTTGTTCCGGGGCGTCCGGTCCGTCCGGTCCGCGACCTTCTCCCATATAAAACGCGGTACTTATGGAGTAACAGGAAAAATGAGAATACAGAGAAAGGGTACAGATAAGAGGTAAACAGCAAGAATAACAAAGAGTTAAAGAGATGCGCAGCCAAAATCGGGCGCGGTGAGAAAATGCGAAAACTACCGGATTTCTTCCGAAAACTTCCAAAGCGCGGTAAAAATCGGTCGCGAATTTTCAAAAAACTTTCAAAAACGGCTCCACAGGTGTTTAAAAGTCATTTCAAAGATTTTTAAAAGGAATTTGAAGCCAGGCCATGACCGATGGCATGAAAAGCGGCGATCCCCAAGTATGGAGGTCGCCGTTTCTGTGTCTATACCGCCCCATCAAGATGGCCGGGCCACTCTTTTTAACCAGACGCATCGACATCTGAGGCACTGGGTGCAGCCGGGGGTATCGAGGGCTTTTTTGACCCTTTATTTAGATATACAGCTACATTCTCCATTGCTGCCGTAGCTGCGCTTAATTGATTTGTAGCAATGGATATAGCCTCTTTCTGTGTCGTAATTACCTCGTTTTTGGCTTCTATTATAGCATCCCTGCTGGCGACCTCCTGTTTCAGCACTTTTACCTCTTGTTGTAGGCGTTCCACCAGTAAACCTAAAGTATCCATCCGTTTCTGGTCGCTTATTGGATCGGCCTCAAAATCGTGCATCAGTCCATCGTTGGGATCATATTGTTTAGGTT
>JAFQJK010000115.1 GCA_017415005.1 Rikenellaceae bacterium | reverse complement strand
CTCAATCGGTTAAGTCAAACCGAGAAAAATCTAAAATAAACACTGAGAACCGCTTGCCGGGGGATTCGGTGGGGGCAGGAGGGGCCGGAGGATTGGGGGTGGGGCGATGTTGTGCGGAATGGCAATTTCAAGGGCGGGAGGAACAGTGCCGGGAGGGGAAAGTAAGGTGGCTGCCGTGATTCGGGGGACTGGTATGGGGTTGTGGAAGGGTGGAAAGCACGGTGTCGGGGAGAGGAGCGGGAGGTGAGGGGCGTGGCTCAGGGGCGGTGAGGGATATTGGGGGTGACGGTGGTAGTGATGATGAGGGGACTGGAGGTGGTGACGAACGCTTCTGATTCAAACAGGGCGGTTGGCCTGGGATGGGCGGCGACAGGGTTTCCGGGCGATGATCCACGGGTGCATAAGGGAGTGGGGGCGTGCAGGCATAAAAAGCCGCCGCCCTGAGAAGGGCAGCGGCGTACATGGGACAGGCAGGGCCCTGTCTATTTGGCTTCGAAGACGGCCAGCAGCTCGCCGTCGCGCAGCAGTAGCAGCATCTTGCCGTCGAGCTGGTAGGTGTCGATCTGCTGGAGGATGTCGAAGAATTTGTTCTCCATCGCCTGGTCGGGGCACATCATCCGCGTAGAGGCGATCTGCGAGATCTTCATCTTGCCGTTGTCGTCGGCCGTGTAGCTGCCCATCAGACGGTTGCAGTCGCCGACACCCGAGATGCGGTTGTCCTTGCCGAAGACGACCTGGTACTTGTCGCCGGCGTCGAACGACTTGCCCTCGACCTGGATCAGCGTCCATTCGGTCGTTTCGAGCGGCTTGCCGTACTTCTTCTGGTATTTCTTGCAGGCGCAGCAGCCGGTGATGAGCGCCGCCACGGCGATGGCGGTCGCTATGTGCAGGATTTTCATAGCGGTGGAATTATTGGTTGTCGGATTGGGGCTCATCGGCAGCGACTGCCTTGAACATCAGTGTCTGTTTCGCCTCGTTGTCGTTGAGCTGGAGGGTCGAGTCGCTGGCTACGTAGGTGGCGCTCAGGCCCAGCATGGCGATGAACTTGTCCTCGAGGGCGATGTCGGGGCAGAAGGCCATGCTGCGGCCCACGGGCTGGATCGAGATGTTGTCCTGTCCCACGGTGCTGTAGGTGCCGAAGAAGCTGTTGCAGCCGCCGAAACCGAAGAAGCGCGCGCTGTCGCTGAACTGGATGGTGAGGCCGGCGGGGATGGTCATCGCCGTGGCGGCGCTGTCGTCGCTGACGATCTGCGTGAGCTCCCACTTGTGGGCCGTGAGGTGCTCGTAGTTGGACGGCTGGTGCGATGAGCAGCCGACGGCCGCAACGGCGGCGGCCACGGCAGCCATGCTTTTGAGGATCGTGTTCATGGTATATGTGCTTTTAGATGTTTCCGGTCGCGGCCCTTGCGGGTGGCGCGGCAGGGCAAAAATAGGATAAATCCGGCGAATATTGTTAACTTTGTTGATGGATAACCTTTAAAATACGTTGCATGAAGAAGATCATTCATACGCCGAACGCCCCCAAGGCCGTCGGTCCTTACTCGCAGGCCGTCGAGGCGGGCGGAACGCTTTACGTCTCGGGACAACTGCCCGTCGATCCTGTTACAAACTTGGTGCCCGAAACGATCGAGGCGCAGACGCGTCAGTGCCTGGCCAATATCCGCGCCATCCTCGAAGAGGCCGGCTACACGTCCGACGATGTGGTCAAGTCGACCGTGCTGCTGGCCGATATGGGCGACTTTGCGGCGATGAACGCCGTATACGCCGAGTTCTACACCCGCGATATGCCGGCCCGTGTGTGCTATGAGGTTGCCAGGCTGCCGATGGGGGTCCGGGTCGAGATCGAGACCGTGGCGGTGAAATAGCTGGCGGACGTGTCGCGGGGAGGCGTTGCGTCTTCTGCCTGCACTGCTGTCAAATATCAAAACGGCGATCCCCGGCCAGTGCGGCCGGGCATCGCCGTATTGGGGCGGACGCTGTATCAGAGCGGTCGGACCGGGATGCAGATGTCGACGATCCACTTGCGCCCGGGGTGCTCGTCGCGGTTGTTGCGGTAGAGCTCGTAATGGGGGCCCTCGGCACACTGGCAGCCATGCTCGGCGATCAGCGCGAACATCGCGTCCCAGGCCTCGCGGAACTCGTCCATGCCGATCTCGAAGCGTCCCACGGCAAAGCGCCCCGGGGCGATGTCGTAGCGGCCGATGCAGCCCTCGGCGCGGGTGTCGGGCGGTACGACCATGCCGGCGTCGGAGGTCAGCTTGTCGGGGGCGGTGATGCCCGGGTGGTCGTGGTAGACGGAAAGAAGTTGCAGGCCCGGGGCGTCGAGCAGCCCGCGCGGGTAGGCCCACTGCATGAGTTGTGAAAAGGCGCTCTCCATCTGGTCGAACGGTCCTACGTGCCGGCAATAGGCGATGCTGAGTGCCGGAAGCTCTTTGATCTCAAACGTACAGTCCATGGTCGTGTCTCCTGTTTTGACGGTTTTGTGTCGGCAAAGGTAACGCGAGTAGCTGCGGTCCTGTGGATCGCGCTTGCCGGACGCTTGACGATTCTTGCTTTGCGCATGGCAGTTCGTGCGGCGGAATGTTTCGGCGCTCATGCCGAAGCAGCGCCGGAAATTGCGGCTGAACACGCTGGGCGAGCTGAAACCGCACGCGTAGGCGATGTCGGACACGGGGGCCGAGGGATCGCCCAGCAGCAGCGAGCCGGCCCGTTCGAGCCGCTTGCGCATGACATACCGGGCGACCGGCTCGCCTACAAGCGCCCGGAAAGTGCGGTGGAAATGGTAGGGCGAGAGGCCGGCAACGGAGGCCAGCTCATCGACCGTCAGCTTGCGGTCGAGATGGGCGTGGATATGGTCGATGACCCGGTTGATCCGTTTGCGGTGAAGCTGTCGTATGGGATCTGTTTCCATCGGAATGCGTGTTTGAATCTGCAAGGTAAGCGATTTTTTGCAGTTCCGGAAAGAGACGGCGGAGATGGCGGAAACCGGAACGGGGGCTGGCGGCGGAGGGCTTGTATGGGTCGGCGGTCGGACCGGTCCTGAGACCGAGACGGCCCGGCAGGCTGCGGTCGGGCGGGGAACCGGGCGGCGAGGGACAGTGCCGGGCGATGGCCATGTCGGTCCGGAGACGGATGAATGGGAGCTGCGGTCGGGAAAGACCGGAGGCGGGCGGCGTGAGGCGTGCCGGATTGCGGTCGGATCGGTCCTGCATTGGGTGTGAAAGAGAGTGGGCCGGGTTGGATTCTGGTTATGTTGGTCCGGGGCGGACGGCGGGGCGTGCCGGATTGCGGTCGGGTCGGTTCGCGGAACGGGCGATGAGAAGATCGGAGTGCTACGGTCCGGGGGGGCCGGAGGTGGGCGGCGGGCACGTCGGGGAGTGTGCGAAGGTGTCACGGAGACAAATAAAAAGGCCCTTGCTCGGGAAGCAAGGGCCGAAAAGCGGATATTCTTGGTCGGGGTACCGGGATTCGAACCCGGGACCTCCAACTCCCGAAGCTGGCGCGCTAACCGGACTGCGCTACACCCCGATGGTGAAGGTACTCTGTACCCGCTTTGCGCTTCTGCATAAAGCATGGTGCATTTTGTAAAAGCGTGCACAAAAGTAATCATTTTTCCATTAGACGCAACCTTTTTCAAAGAAAAAATAAAGAGGAGAATGAGAAAAACGCAAAATACGGCGGCAGGGCAGGGGGAAGCCTTTGGGGTAAATGCCGGTAAAAGATAACGCCGCGGAAACCGGAAAATAGCCTGGCGGGACCGCAGTTACGTATTGATCGAAGCCTTTCCCGGAATATATCGGGACGGCCGGATATACGAACCGAACAGGCCACGGCGCACGGTGACCATGACAATGGGCCGATCCGGGGCGGTGCGCTTTCAGGGTATAAGGATATCGGCATGGTGCAGAATGGAGCCGGCCCTGAGCGTACCGTCACGGGCCATCTGCCCCGGACACTCCCGGGGACGCGGTACGGTGCGGCGCGCCGGTGTGTTGTCCGGCCATTTTATGCATCAGGTTATGGCGTACCCTCGCCTCTCTATACGCGCCCTGTTGCATGGCGGTCCTGCCTGCGATTGTAACAGGAGTGGCTCTTTACACGCTGTCTCCGACCTTCCCGGGACAGGCAGCGGTGCATTCCCATAAAGTCGGGGTCATGTCCGGGAAGGCACCCGTCCGTCCCGCCTATCCGTCCTCCGGCGGCCCCTCATTAAAAAAGGGGAGCTCCGCCGGGGCTCCCCCTAAGAGGGTGGTAAATACGTTCTTATATAGGTGTTTAAATAAGTAATTGGATAAAAATAATTGAATATTGACAAATATAAATATATTATTTAAAATAATCAAATTAATTATTGTATTTATTGTGTGTGTCTTCATATGTTCTATTGGAATAAGGTTGTTGTGTGTTGAGGGATCGGGGGGATTCCACTTGCATCGACCCGGCCAACGACCGATTCGAAGGTGGGCTGGCCGGGCCAGTAATACGCTCCAAAGGTTGCCCAAAGGGCGAAACGGCCCAGCCCTCGGGACATAGGAACCATGAAAATGCGGGATTTGCGGATGCTATAAAAAAGCGCGCAACAGCAACGCCATGATTTTTTGGGGGTCAAATACAGGCGCACCGGGACCCCGTCGCATACCGAAACAATATGTTATCCGGTCGCTGGGTTACGGGTCTTCGTTCGTGCGGTTCCTACTCACCCTTTTCGACCGCGATATGCTGGAATCGCCTACCGTTGTCCGCCTGATGGGCGAGTATTATTTGGGATGCACGAAAGACGGCGCGGTGATCTATTGGCAGATCGACGCACAAAACAGGGTCAGAACGGGAAAGATCATGCGGTACGATCCCGATAGCGGCAAGCGTATCAAGACCACCGGCGGGGCTATCGACTGGGTACATGCAAAGCTGAAGCGCTCCGGCGCTCTGCCTGACGATTGGGACCTGTCTCGATGCCTGTTCGGGGAACATCTGCTAAAAAGAAAATTACCGGCACCGCCGACCAACTTGATTGACGCCGATACCGGCAGGGGTGCGCGCCGCTTCGACATTGCTATCTCCTGGCGATAGGGTGGCTACGCTTCAACCCATAACTCGGCGGGTTGTGTGCAAATTGTGTGTACACAAAAATAAAAGAGGTTGAGACTTTGGGTCTCAACCTCTTGATCTTCAATGTCGGGGTAGCGGGATTCGAACCCACGACCCCCTGCTCCCAAAGCAGGTGCGCTAACCGTAATGCGCTACACCCCGAGATGCCGCATCCCTGCGGCGCGACAAAAGTAATGTTTTTTTCTGAGATTCAAAATTTAAACTGCCCGGACTTGTCGACCGTCCCCGCTACCGCCCTCGGATCGTATAAATGCGAAGCGTACGCCTCACCTGTCAGCGCCGCGATCCGGCGGCCGCCTGTGCCCGCGCTTCCAGCCCCGCGTACATCCTCTCGTAGGTCGGCACCGGCACTCCGAGCCGATGCCCTTCGCGGACCAGGTAGCCGGTCAGCGATTCCAGCTCGGTCGGGCGCCCGGCCCGGAAGTCACGCTGCATCGAGGTGGTCGTATCGGCGGGGATACGCTCCATCTGCGCGACGACCGCCTCCACCACGTCGGGCGAGAGCTCCTTGCCCCGTGCGGCAGCCACCGCCTTGAACTCATCCAGCAACGCCAGAAGCTGCCCCCTGAGCTCTGGCGTGGACAGAATATCGCCATAGGTCAGGTCGGTGTACGAGGTGACGGTGGCCACCGGCGAGATGAAGGCGAACTTGTCCCAGACACAACGCACGATATCCTCCCGCATCCGGGCATTGATCCCGGCCCGTACAAAGAGCCCGTCCAGCGCGGCAAGGCGAGCGGGCGTCCCGTCCGGCGACCCGAAATAATAGCGGTAGCCATTGGTCTGTTCGGCAATATGGCCCGGCTCGACAATAAAGGCCACTACATAAACGCAGCCCATCCACACCTCCGTCCGGGGCAGCATCCGCGCGATCCGCTCGCCGCTGTCCACCCCGTTCAGGAAGGGCAGCACCACGGTCTGCGGTCCTATACATGGCATCGCCTGGCTGATGCCCGCCTCCACGTCGTACGCCTTGGTGCAGTATAGCAGGTAATCGACCGGCCCGATAGCGGCCGCATCGTCGGTGGCCAGCGCGGGACGCGCCACGTAGCTGCGCGACTGCGTATCGACCCGCAGCCCGTCGGCCTGTATGCTGCGCAGCGCCTCGCCGCGCGAGATGAAATATACCTCGACGGCTGGGTCTGCGGCATAGAAAGCGGCCAGTTCGCCGCCCAGGAAACCACCCACTCCGCCTGTCCCGACAATCGCTATCTTCGTTTTGTCCATAGCTGCAAATACGTTTTATGCCCCAAAATTAGCAAACTTTTCGGGCCTTCCGCACATTTTACCTACCTTTACCCCGCATCTAAATCCAAAGCACGCATGGCGCAGTACCAGTTCACCGTACAGACCGACGACACGCTGCTCGTTTTCCTGCTGGCGCGGCTCGCCGGCCGGAGCCGCACGACCGTTAAGTCGTACCTCAGTCACCGGCAGGTCTCGGTCAACCACCAGATCACGACGCAGTTCAACGAGCCGCTGCACGCGGGCGACACCGTGACGGTCAGTACCGGGCGGGGTCCCGAGGAGCTGCGCCACCCGATGCTGCGCATCGTGTTCGAGGATGCCCACCTGATCGTGATCGACAAGCGCCACGGCCTGCTCTCGATGGGCACCGACCGCGAGCGCGAGAAGACGGCCTACTACATCCTGAGCGCGCACGTCAAGCGGAGCGATCCCGACGGACGCATCTTCATTATCCATCGCCTCGACCGTGAGACCTCGGGCCTGATGATGTTCGCCAAGAGCCAGCAGGTGCAGGAGGCGATGCAGCGCAACTGGACCGACCGGGTTCTCGAGCGCCGCTACGTGGCCGTCGTTGAGGGCCACCTGCCCCGTCCCGAGGGGATCATCGACGCCCCGCTCGCCGAGAACAAGGGGCTCAAGGTGTTCGTCTCGAACGAGGGCCAGAGCGCTGTCACGCGGTACCGGACGCTGCGCGCCGGCGAGGGCTATACGCTGGTCGAGCTGAGCCTCGACACCGGGCGTAAGAACCAGATCCGCGCCCACATGGAACACATCTGCCACAGCGTGGCCGGCGACCGCAAGTACGGCGCCGCGACCGATCCGGCCGGCCGGGTCCTCCTGCATGCCCGGCAACTGCGGTTCCTCCACCCGGTGACCGGCGAGGAGCTCGATTTCCGTACGGCCGTCCCCGCCCTTTTCGAGTCGGTCCTCTCGATGCCCTGCGACGCGGAATCCGCCGCCAAAGACGGGTACAGCCCCACCGGCAGGTCCACTGTCAACTCCACAGCCGCTCCAGCCACCCGACCCGCAGCCAAACCGGCCGTCCGTTCCGCACAGCGGGGCCCGAAAGCCCCGGCACGGGCCGGCAAGCGCCATAAGCGATCCGGCAAATAGCCCGGCACAGCGTCCGCGCGTCTTGCCCAGGATTCCGGAAAAGGCGCGGCTTTTCGCTTGGGCAGATCCGTTGGAGGGTAGGTTATTGGGATAAGCTATGGGTCCAGGCCTTAGAATGCGGCAGGTTATACTCAAAAAGTACGACCGCACGCTTCTTCAAGTACGACCGTACGCTTCTGTGCAATAGCGATGGTCTGAGGCCGGACGGCTATCCTGGCATTCCTTGCTTTTCCCGCCAATGACCTCGGGACCGCTCGGTCGTTACATTGATGCCCGCTTTGAACGCGGACTGCGTTTCTCCGTCCGTCCGTTCGTAGGCCAGAGTCAGGATCCCGTAAGCGATGCACGGTTTCAAGCGGCAACCGGCTGCCTGTCCGGATGCCGACTGCGGTTATAGGTCACACCCGTTATGCCGAACCGTGGCGTCCGGTCGGACATCGTGAGGACGACACGGCCGGCCCGGACGATCGCATGGCTCCGACAGGATCGCCCGGCAGCATGGGCGCACCGGCTTCGGTCCGTACCTGCCGGCAAATATGCACAGGTTTGCAGGTAGTTGCATGGCGTTTTTCGGATCACGGTGGTTGGATATGGCTGTGCGTTGACCGCCATCTGGCCGCTATCGTCTGTGGCGGTTCTTCCTGTCGGGTGTCTTCAGAAAGATCCGGCATGGCAGTTACATTGCGGACGAACTTTATATGAGCGGTGCTGACCCCCCGAAAACGGTGTTTCGACGCGGCAATTCTCTCCGAGAGGGCTCCGCGTGCAATCCGGGTATTCTTTCGTGTCGGGCATCGCAGGGTTCAGGCGGAAGATATTCTCTGGCCATCTCAGGCTCCTCGGTCGTCTGGCGCAGACAGTCGATCCTGGTCTCTTCCTTGCGGTCACTCGATGATTTGTCTGGCCCAGTCTCCGGCTTGTTTTGCACTGCCGTTGCACAATCGGCCCTCTTCCCACTCGATCTCGGGATAGAGCTTTTTGAGCTGCTTGATGCTGTTGACGATCGAGCTGCTGCCAGAAGTGGCGAACGGGATGACCGTCTTGCCGGAGAAGTCATGTTGCTCGAGAAACGTATTGACCGGACGTGGACAGACATTCCACCAGATAGGGTAGCCAAGGAACACCACGTCGTAATCTTCCGGGTCGAGCGTTTCTCCGCCTAAAGCGGGGCGTGCGTTCTCGTCTGCCATCTCCACCGAACTACGGCTCAGCTTATCGTTCCTATCGAGGTCTGCCGGGGTGTAAGGCCTGCTCGGAACGATCCGGTAGAGGCTGCCGCCAACCGCTTGCGCAATAGCTTCGGCCACTTTTGCCGTGGTTCCGGTACAAGAAAAATAGGCTACGAGGATTTTTTCGTCGGATCGCGCAATATCCGTTGTCTGGCTTTGTGCTCTCGATGAGCCGCTAAACGCGATTAAGCTCATAAATATCCATATTATTTGTTTCATGTTATTTTAATTCAGAATATTCGTCCTGGCTTACCGCTTCCAGCCATTCGTTGCTGTTATCCTCGCCGGGAATCTCGAAGGCGAGGTGTGAGAACCAACTGTCGGGAGCCGCCCCGTGCCAGTGTTTCACGCCTGCCGGAATGTGGACGGCATCGCCGGGATGTAATTCTACCGGCTCTTTGCCCCATTCCTGATAATAGCCGCGGCCGCCTACGCATATGAGGGTCTGGCCGCCGCCTTTGGTGGCCTTGTGTACGTGCCAGTTATTGCGGCAGCCCGGCTCGAAAGTGACATTGGCGACGGGGATGCCTTCCGATACAATAGGTGCGAGATAACTTTGGCCGGTGAAATACTTTGCATAAGCATCATTGGAACTACCTACAGGAAATATAATCGTTCGGGCGTATGCTTCGAGCGATAGGGCTGCCATGCTGTCCGTATTTTCAGCCCACACGTCTTTTGCCATACGGAATGCTGCCCAGGCTTTGGACCAGCCTGCATAAAATGCGGCATGGGTAAGAATCTCGGCGATCTCGGTTTTGGTTACCCCGTTCTTCTTCGCCGATTCAAGATGATACTTGAATGAAGAGTCGGTCAGCCCCTGCGACATAAGGGCGACAACCGTAACCAGGGAACGATCGCGCAATGAAAGCAGGTCGTTGCGGCTCCACACCTCCCCGAAAAGAATATCGTCGTTGAGATGTGCAAATTCGGGCGCAAATTCTCCGAGTGCATCGTGTCCGGCAGTTTGCCGGATGGTTACTTGTGATTGTGCCATGATTGGGAAAATTAAAGTCAATAGTAGAACGAATAGGTTTACTCGTGTTTTCATACGGATATGATTGTTGGGCCATCTCTGTGCGATGGTTTGTCGTTTACCATGCAAAAATACGAAGAGAGCCCCGTAACAATTTTGTTGCGAGGCTCAATTTGTTTTGTTCAGAAGTTCACGCTTCTCTTATTGACATGATGTGTCTCCGGTAAATCGGTAATACGCCATGATGACCCGCAACCTGATCGGGGTCTTCGGGCGGGGGCAAAGACAGGCAGGGGGCGCGACACTCAGTTCGTCGGTCGATGCGGCGCATGATGGGTCTCCCGCTTGTAAAGTCTTGAAAACGAATGACAATATGGGCTCCGTAGCGCTGTCGGACAGCATGGGAAATATCCATCCGCCGATATTTTTTATTTGCGTCATCTGATTGCCGGCCGGGACTGTTTCCCGGAACATAACGTTCACGGTGGGGATGTGCGTGGGAATGGCTCATTTCGGCTTGTCGGAGCTGTTACGGATTTGCAGACTCCGGCAGGCAATAAAAACGGCAACAGGCAGGGTTTGAAGCCTGCCTGTCGCTTTGTCCGGGCGATTCAGAAGTCCGTCCCTGTGCTGAGTGGCGATCGGAGTTGTCGGGCATCAGGGTACGGCAACTGTGTACCAATCACTTCCTGTATGCTGCCGCAGGGGCACAGTTGAAGCGACTCCATGCCCGATGGGATCTGATCGCGACGGCTAATACAGCGATGTTTTGATCAGTCGGCTACCTGTCAGGGTTGTATTGGCTCCGTTGGGGGGCAGGATGTTCATGACCAGTATTTGGCCTCCGTTAGGCTTTGCGCTCGGGCTGCCGTTCACCTGGATCTTGACCGTGTTGGTCGACGAGCCGCTCGGGGTGCGCAGCGAGATGGGAACGTCGTTGCGCCCGGGCAGCAGTGTTTTGACCGTTCCATCCCAGAACGTGAAGGTGATCGATGTCCAGTCGGACCCCGAAGTGGTCAGGACCATGTCTACGTTGTACCCGGCATAGCTGTCGGCGCCGGAGCAACTGATCGTGGCCACGGCAGAGGTGGGCGATGTCGAGGTTTGTGTGATGACAGCCTGATTGTTCTGTGCCTGGGCTGCGAGGCAGACCATAGCGGCGGCCGCGGTGGCCAGGAGCATTTTGAGGTTCATAAGATAGTAATTAATAGGTTGATAAATAAGAATATGGGTATAGATACCGATCCGGTGGCCGTGTAAGGGCGAGTATGTTGCCTGTCCGTATCGTTAGTCCTAACTTAGTCAAAAAGCGTCAGAATGCAAAACGGCAGAGGTGGGTTTGAGTGGCCGGAATCGGTGGTGAAAAAAGAGAGTATGGCTCTTGTAATATTCAGATATACACTGAAATATCTTGATTTGGCGCGTGCTGAACGGAACGGTTCGGCGCCATCGCGGAGGATCGGGTCCGGTGGTTTGGCGTGGATTTGAGCCTAAAAGGAGGATGATGGGATGGCGAATGAGATTGCCGATGGTGGTAGTGTGTCCTTACCATCCGTTATTCCGCTGGACGAAGCTGCCTATCGCCCGGGGCAGTGCAATGGCGCGGGCAATAGGCCGGTCGGGACCGAAATAAAAAGGCTCCTGATAATCAATTATCAGGAGCCTGGTGGTAGCCTTGCCTGGACTCGAACCAGAATTTACAGTTTAGGAAACTATCGTTCTATCCCTTGAACTACAAGGCCGGTACTGTCGGAGTCCGTCTTGTTGTCGGGGCACGACCTGTCGGACAGGATACGGATCGCATGCCGTGGCGGCGGACCGCTGAGACGGTGCCTGTGACGCGCAGCGCTACCGGGTGAAGTCGCCCCCGTCGTAAGCCCACTTCAGGTACACGGCGCCCCAGGTATATCCGCCCCCGAAAGCCGCCAGGATCAGGTTGTCGCCTTTCTTGAGGCGGCTCTCGTAGTCCCACAGGCAGATCGGCAGCGTGCCGGCCGTCGTGTTGCCGTACTTTTCGATATTGATCATGCACTTCTCGCGCGGCAGGCCCATGCGGTGCGCCGTGGCGTCGATGATCCGCAGGTTGGCCTGATGGGGCACCAGATAACGGACGTCTTCGGCCGTCAGCTTGTTGCGCTCCATGATCTCGACCGCCGTGTCGGACATATGGGTCACGGCTGCCTTGAACACGGCCTGGCCCTCCTGGTAAACGTAATGCAGCTTGTTACGGACCGTCTCTTCGGTGGCCGGCATGGCCGAGCCGCCGGCTTTCATGTGCAGGTGGGCGGCGCCGCCGCCGTCCGAGTGCAGGATGGCGTCGAGCACGCCGTAACCCTCCTTGTTGGGCTCGAGCAGAACGGCGCCGGCGCCGTCGCCGAAGATCGGGCAGGTGGCGCGGTCCTCGTAGTCGATGATCGACGACATCTTATCGCCGCCGACGACGATCACTTTCTTGAACGTTCCCGTTTCGATGAACTTCGATGCGGCCGTCAGCGCGAACAGGAAGCCGCTGCAGGCAGCCGAAATGTCGAAGCCGAACGCCTTCTTCATACCCACCTTGTGGCAGATCAGGTTGGCGGTCGACGGGAAGAACATATCGGGCGTCACGGTGGCGCATACCACCATGTCGATATCCATCGGGTCGGTGTTGGTCTTCTCGAGCAGGTCCTTCACGGCGCGCTCGCCCATGTACGACGTGCCCAGGCCTTCGCCCTTGAGGATGTGGCGCGTCTTGATGCCGATACGGGACATGATCCACTCGTCCGACGTATCGACCATTTTGCTCAGTTCGAAATTGTCTAGAATATACTCGGGGAGGAAGGCTCCCACCCCGGTAACTGCTGCAGTTATTTTCGCCATTAGCTGAAGATTTCGCGTAGTTTGGTGACTAAGTCGGCCTGTACGGTCGCCTCCGTCTGGAGGATCATGTTGGTGATGGCCAGACTGCTCGAACATCCGTGGCCTATGATCACATTGGAGTTGATCCCCAGCACCGGGGTGCCTCCCACGCTCTCATAGTTCAGTCGGTCGATAAATGCATTGTCGATCCCCTGCCGGTGGGCGATCTCGTAGAAACCCTCCGCCTCCTTGAGCATCGTGTTGCCCACGAAACCGTCGCAGACGATCACGTCCGCGTAGCCGGGCTCGAACAGGTGCTTGGCTTCGATATTGCCGACGAAGTTGAACGCTTTGCTCTCCTCCATCAACTCGTAGGTCGCCTTGGCAACAAGGTTACCCTTCTCCTTCTCCTCCCCGATATTGAGCAGCGCCACGCGCGGGTTGCTCTTGTGCATCACGCTCTTGGCGTAAACATCGCCGATCATGCCGTACTGAAGCAGCACGTCGGGTTTGCAGTCCACGTTGAGACCCACGTCGAGCAACAGCGACGAGCCGCCGTCGGTGGTCGGGATGATGGATGATATGCCGGGCCGGATGATGCCTTCGATCTGCTTGACGGTGTACATGCAGCCCACCATCATCGCCCCGGTACTGCCGGCACTGGCAAAACCGTCGATCCTGCCTTCCTGGAGATGGGCAAAACCGACCGCAATGCTGGAGTCGGGTTTCTTGACAAAGGCCTGGGCCGGATGGTCACCCATCTCGATCACCTGGGTGGTGTGTACTAAGTCGAAGGTTTCGGCCGGGCAGCCCTCGCGCTCCATGATCGCCTCGATCTGCGCCCGGTCGCCGAACAGCACGATCCGCGTGTTCGGACCGATACGCTCCGCGGCATGGATGGCGCCGAGAACGACCGCCTCGGGGGCATAGTCGCCTCCCATGGCATCTATCCCTATCTTTATCATACTCTCCTCCCGCCTTAGGTGAGTGAACTATTCGGCCTTCTTCTCGATTGCCTGGCGGCCGCGGTAGAAGCCGCATTCGGGGCAAACCCGGTGGTAGAGCACAGTGGCGCCGCAGTTCGAGCAGGTCGCGATGGTCGGAACGGCTGCCTTGTAATGAGTTCTTCTCTTGTCTCTTCTGGTCGATGAGACCTTATGCTTAGGATGTGCCATGGTTGAAAATGATTATTACGTTTAACGAATTCTCTTGACTTTATTGTTGTTTCTTCTCTGCGTCTTCCATTTGCGCTTTAAGCTGCGCCAGCTTGTCCCATTCGGCTGCCTGCCCGACGCTCTGCTCGGCCTTGGCCGCGATGCTGTCGAACTCCTGCGCGCTCACGATCCGGAAACGGGAGAGCATGTCGGGATTACAGGTCGGACGGCCCCCGGCGTCGAGCGGGTGGACCTTCTGGTAGGGAAGGCTCAGCCAGATGCTCTCGTAGATATACTGAGCCAGACTGAACTCACCCTCGGCCGGGTTGACCCACATGATCTCCCCGTCGTAGTCGGCCTCAGTCTCTGAAAAACGGACCACCAGCGTTCCCGTGTAGTCAACCGGCATCTCGAAATCGTCGAGGCACCGGTCGCAGGCCACCGTCACCGCGCCGCGGATCGTGATCCCGAGCGTCAGCACGCTGCTCTGCCGGTTCAGCCCGACCGTGACCTTCAGGTGGCCCCGGCGGATCTCCGAGCCTTCGAACGCCTCGAAAAAGCGGTCGTCGACCTCGAACTCAAACGTATGGTCGCCAATGCTTAGCCCCTTGTAAGGGATTAAGTATCTTTTGCTAATGTCCATTCAACGTCAAAAATAGGACACAAAGGTATATAATTTTAGCGGAAATACAAAGGTTTAGTCATTTTTATGCCGCCTGCCGCGGAGCGGAAAGGGGTGGGGAATGTCACCGGCGGCGCGGTCTGTACAAAAAATCGGGGGGAGCGGGCGGATATCCGGATAAAACCGCTTATTTTGTACGGTGAACGAACAACGGGCTCATGGCAGGTAAGAAAAACACGGAAGCGAAATATACGGTAAGTGTCGCCAGCGACTACGCCGAGTGGTGGCGGTACAATATTTTCCTGGTCGTCGAGGCTTTCGACGGGGAGGGCGGCAGGATCGAGTACCTGAAGACCAGCGATACGGTGTACGAGATCGGCGATGGCACCGAGGTGCGTGAGGCGCCCGAAGGGTACGACGCGGCGCGTCCCGTGAGCCTGACCTCGCCGCCGTGCGCCTATATCTCGATCTATTTATATGTAGTGCCTAACACATTCCCCGCCTCGTCGCTGATCCGTGAGTCGCCCGATTTTGCGATGACGCTCACTGTGAGCCGCGAGGGGGAAAAGGTGCTCAGTAACGAGTATTCCGTTAATCAGTGGGGGGGCATCACCCTGGTCGGGCTTGAGGCCGGACGCGGTTAAGGCCTGTTGTCGAGCCCGGCCGGCAGCTTGCCGGCGGAAGCCATGCCGGCCTTGGGCCGGTGGGGGGCCGTCG
>JAFQJK010000114.1 GCA_017415005.1 Rikenellaceae bacterium | reverse complement strand
TGGGTTCAGAACGTCGTGTGACAGTTCGGTCTCTATCTGTTGCGGGCGTTGGAAATTTGAGGGGTCCTGACCTTAGTACGAGAGGACCGGGTTGGACGAACCTCTGGTGTATCGGTTGTGCCGCCAGGTGCAGTGCCGAGTAGCCATGTTCGGACAGGATAAGCGCTGAAAGCATCTAAGCGCGAAGCCATCCCCAAGATAAGTCTTCCCTTGAGGGGCGTAGGAGACTACTACGTTGATAGGCCACAGGTGTAAAGGCAGCAATGTCAAAGCCGAGTGGTACTAATTACCCATGAACTTTCCGGTGCATTCTCTCTTCTCATCCTGAATCGTCAAACTTCGTGAGGAGTTTGACTGCACGCCGCAAGTCGTGTATGCCGAAGAATTTACGATACGTTGTACGCTATGTACAAACAAGCTTTAGGTGGTTATAGTTTTGGGGTTCCACCTCTTCCCATTCCGAACAGAGAAGTTAAGCCCAACAACGCCGATGGTACTGCATCTTAATGTGGGAGAGTAGGTAGCCGCCACCTCAAGGGGTCCGATCCGATGATCGGACCCCTTTCTTTTTTCCTCCCTCCCCGTCAGATCCTCCTAGTCCCGGATCGCGAGCCCGCTTCCTTTCCACTGCACCTGCCCCAATCCCGGTCCCCTCCGCCGGTCCCCTCCGCCGGTCCTCTCCAGCTCCCCTTCCTCCGACCCGTCCACTCCTCTCCGCGGCATTCGCCCCATACTCCCTCCCTCTCGACTACCCGCCCCAATCGCCCCGATCCTCCCCATGTCCCCGAAATTGGGAATCTTATGCCCGGCACCGGATGATCCGCAGTTGTCCCGGTGAGGAGACGGTCCGCATGAAGCCTCCCTGCATTGCCGCCCATGACTCATATTAACGCGGTTTTGTGCCGGAGACGCGTAGAATACCGTTCGATGGCGAGGTATTGAACCGGTCGGAGTCGACCTGTCCTGGTTTGATGGAGGGTTCCCCGAGAGATATTTCATCGCGGAGTGACGAAAGCGTGCGAACATTTGCTAACTTTGCGCCACGATGAGAACGATTGTACGAAACCTGATCCTGTTGCTGCTGACCGTACCGGTGCTGTCCGGATGCAACCGGGTCCGCAAAGCGTCGGACTACGAGCTTTGGGGCCTGGACGTATCGAAACACCAGAAGCATATCGACTGGCTGAAAGTGGCCGAGAACGAACGCCCCTATTTTGTCTTTATCAAGGCGACCGAGGGGACGCTGATCGTGGACCCGATGTATGGCAAGCATGCCCGTGACCTCGACGAGGCGGGTATCCTGTGGGGCGCTTACCATTTTTTCGGGCACCGTACGTCGGGCAAAGCTCAGGCAAGAAACTTCATCAAGACAGCGGGATTGCGCAAGGGTAACCTGTTTCCGGTGCTCGACATCGAGAAGCACCGCTTTATGAAGGACCCCCGTAAGACCGTGAAGGAGGCCAAGGCTTTTTGCCGTGAGATCAGGCGGTACTATGGCATCAATCCGATCATCTACTGTTCGTCGGCCTTTTACGAGCATTACCTGAAGGACGATTTCTCCGAGGATGATTATACGCTCTGGATCGCCGACTATTCGAAGAACCCCTCGCACCTGAGGTGGCATTTCTGGCAGCATACCGATTCGCATTCGATCCAGGGTATCCGCGGGAGCGTGGACCGCAATGTGTTCGACGGCGATACGGCAGAGTTGCGCAAACTGATATTGTAATGAATCTGGAAACCGATTTTCTGGTTATCGGCAGCGGTATCGCTGGCCTGAGCTATGCGCTCAAGGTGGCCGAGCACGGCAAGGTGGTCATCGTCACCAAGGGCGAGATGAACGAGTGTAACACCGACTATGCCCAGGGGGGGATCTGCTCGGTGACCTACGAGCCCGACACGTTTGAGAAGCACATCCACGATACGATGGTCTGCGGCGCCGGACAGTGCGATCCGGCGGCCGTCGAGCTGGTTGTCCGGCGTGCGCCTGCCCTGATCCGCGACCTGATCCACTGGGGGGTCAAGTTCGATAAGACGGCCAACGGCCGTTATGAGCTGGCCCGCGAAGGAGGTCATTCCGAGCACCGTATCCTGCATCATAAGGACCTGACCGGCCATGAGATCGAGAAGTCGCTGATCCGCCAGGTCAAGCGCCATCCCAATATCGAGATCCTTGAGCACCATTTCGCGGTCGAGATACTGACACAGCACCACCTCGGCCAACTGGTCAAGAAGAGCACGCCCGATATTACCTGTTTCGGCGCCTATGTGCTGAACCTCAAGACGCAGAAGGTGCTTTCGGTGCTGTCCCGGGTGACGGTGCTGGCCACCGGGGGCGTGGGCAATATCTACCATACGACGACCAATCCGGCCGTTGCTACGGGCGACGGGATCGCGATGGTCCACCGGGCCAAGGGGGTTATCGAGAACATGGAGTTCATTCAGTTCCATCCCACGTCACTCTACAACCCGGGCGAGCGTCCGTCGTTCCTGATCACCGAGGCGATGCGGGGTTTCGGGGCGATCCTCAAGCTGCAGAACGGCAAGGAGTTCATGCACAAGTACCATCCGATGGGCTCGCTCGCTCCGCGCGACGTGGTGGCCCGGGCGATCGACAACGAGCTGAAGATCAGCGGCGAGGAGTTCGTCTACCTTGATGTGACGCATAAAGATCATAACGACATCATCAACCATTTCCCCAATATCTACCAGAAGTGCCTCAGCGAGGGCATCGATATTACGAAGGACCGCATCCCGGTCGTGCCGGCCGCCCACTACTGCTGCGGGGGCGTGAAGGTCGACCTCCATGGCGAGACCTCGATCGCCAGGCTCTATGCGCTCGGCGAGACGGCCTGCACGGGCCTGCACGGGGCCAATCGCCTTGCGTCCAACTCGATGATCGAAGCGGCGGTCTATGCCGACGCCGCGGCTGCGCACTCGATCCCGCGCCTTGCCGGGATCGGGCTGCAGCGCGACATTCCGGCCTGGGACTACGAGGGTACGTCCAATCCCGAGGAGATGGTGCTCATCACGCAGAATTATAAGGAGATGCAGCAGATCATGAGCAACTATGTAGGTATTGTCCGCTCCAACCTGCGCCTCGAGCGTGCCAAGCGCCGCTTGGAGATCATTTTTCAGGAGACCGAGGAGATGTACCTCAAGTCGACGCTGAGCCAGAACCTGTGCGAGCTGCGTAACATGATCGCCGTGGGTTACCTGATCATCAAGCATGCCCAGCAGCTCAAGAAGAGCGTGGGTTTACACTACTCGCTCGACTATCCGCTCACCACGCAGAACGAATATTAAGTATCCGACCATATACCAGACCAGCTACATGGAGATCAGAGAAGAAATAGACCGGCGGAGGACGTTCGCCATCATCAGCCATCCCGACGCGGGTAAGACGACGCTGACCGAGAAGTTGCTGCTTTTCGGCGGTGCGATCCACGTGGCGGGTGCCGTCAAGTCTAACAAGATCAAGAAGGGGGCGACGTCCGACTTCATGGAGATCGAGCGCCAGCGCGGTATCTCGGTGGCCACGTCCGTGATGGGTTTCGAGTACAAGGGCATCAAGATCAATATCCTCGATACGCCGGGCCACGAAGACTTCGCCGAGGACACCTACCGCACGCTGACGGCCGTTGACAGCGTGATCATCGTCGTCGACGCGGCCAAGGGCGTCGAGACGCAGACCCGCAAGCTGATGGAGGTGTGCCGCATGCGCAACACGCCGGTGATGGTCTTCATCAACAAGATGGATCGCCCCAACCGCGACCCGTTCGACCTGCTCGACGAGATCGAGAAGGAGCTGAAGATCAAGGTCCGCCCGCTGGCGTGGCCCGTGAGCGGCGGCCCGACGTTCAAAGGGGTCTACAACCTATATGAGAACAAGCTTTCGCTCTTCCTCTCGGACGACAAGCAGCGTGCCGAGGGCGAGGTGGTCGATGTGGCGCTCGACGACCCGCGCATCGACGACTATATCTCGCCGTTCACGCAGCACCTGCGCGACGACCTCGAGCTGGTCGAGGGCGTCTACCCGCCGTTCGAGCTCGACGACTACCGGGCCGGCGAGCTGGCCCCGGTCTTTTTCGGCAGCGCGCTCAACAACTTCGGCGTGCGCGAGCTGCTCGACTGCTTCATCCGTATCGCCCCGTCGCCGCGCGGGTCGCGGACCGAGCAGCGCGCGATCGACCCCTATGAGCCCAGGATGACCGGCTTCATTTTCAAGATACACGCCAATATGGACCCCAACCACCGCGACCGTATCGCTTTCCTGAAGATATGCTCCGGCGTGTTCGAGCGCAATAAGCCCTACCTGCACGTGCGTAGCGGCAAGAACATGAAGTTCTCGTCGCCCAATGCCTTCATGGCCGAGAAGAAGTCGATCGTCGACCTTGCCTATCCGGGCGACATCATCGGCCTGCACGATACGGGTAACTTCAAGATCGGAGACACGTTCACCGAGGGCGAGCAGCTCAAGTTCACCGGCATCCCGTCGTTCTCGCCCGAGCTGTTCCGCTATATCGAGAACGCCGATCCGATGAAGTTCAAGCAACTCTATAAGGGTATCGACCAGTTGATGGACGAGGGCGTGGCCCAGCTCTTTACGAGCAAGCTGAACGGCCGCCGGATCATCGGCACGGTGGGCGCGCTCCAGTTCGAGGTGATCCAGTACCGCCTCGAGCACGAGTACGGCGCGCTGTGCAAGTACGAACCCGTGCAGGTCTATAAGGCGTGCTGGGTCGAGTCGGACAACCGCGAGCAGATGGAAGACTTCCGCCGCCGTAAGTTCAATAATATGGCGCTTGACAAGCACGGCCGCGAGGTCTTTCTGGCCGACACGTCGTACGCGCTCACGCTGGCTCAGGAGAAGTTCCCCGAGATCCGCTTTCACTTCACGTCCGAGTTCTGACGTCCTGCCCGTTTCTCGCCGGACCCCCGGTGATCGCGGGGCGGGCCCCCGGAGAGCGAACGTGGGCGCCGGCGCGTATCCGCTGTATCCGATAAAAGGCCACCCTGCGGGGTGGCCTTTCCTATTATTCCGGCGTGAGCCGGCTACTCTTCCGAAGCCGGCTTCAGGTAGGTGTTGCTGACGAGCCGGCGGGTTATTTTTGTCAGGGCCCAGGGGGCGTAAATGCCGAGCGTGATCATGGCGAGCAGGCCCTGGCCGAGAATGTACCAGTAGTCGCGGCCGATCTGTGCGTCATAGCCCCACAGACGTGCCGGCGCGCCGTTCTCGGTCGCCTCGGTCCGGCTTACGAAGTAGCGGTAGATGCGGATCAGGGCGGCCGGGCCGTATAGCCCCAGCGTGATGCAGTATAGCACGATCTGACCCAGCAGGAAACCTACGGCATGCAAGGTCTGCGTGTTCCACCCGATGTGCAGCGGACCGTATTTGAAGTCGACCATCCACCGGTACATCAGGTATTCGAGCGCGATGACGCAGATCACGAAGGCAAGCAGCACGACGCCCATCGTCAGGCCGTATCCGGCCGGGCTTCCGCCGGTCGCCATGGCGCCCATCGACAGCACGAAGACGAGGATCACCAGCACGGTCGGCAGCACGAAGCTCAGCAGGATGATGCCCAGTAACGTGAGGCCCTTGCCCTGGAAGTCGAACGGCTCGCCGCGGTAGGTCGTGTGCCGGCCGAAGTAGCGGATGATGCGGGTGAGGAACCACGGGTAGTAGATGCCCAGCGTGATGACGCTCAGCAGCCAGCCTCCGATCACGATGCCCAGGTAGTGGCCCACCGAGAAATCGCACTTCAGGGCTTCGCCTTTGTAGACGAGGCCCTCGGCGAAGAGCTTGACCAGGAACAGGTAGAGCACCGGGACGGCCAGCGTAATGATTAGGAACGCGATGCCTGCCTGCGCGTAGTAGTTCATCAGCGCGTTGTGGTCGATGGCCTGCGCTTGCAGATCGCTGGCGCTGACCTGTATCCAGATGGCCGGAACGAAGCATACGATCAGGTAGATGATAAAGGTCAGGAACAGCTTGCCGCCGGTCAGCGTGAAGTCGAAGTAGTTTTTCATACGGTTGAGACGGGATTGAGTTTTATCAGGTAAATATACGACTATTTTTGGATGATCGCTTTGCGCTTTCGGAAAAAACGCGGATATTTGTAGTCAATTTCACACGATTAAACGATCTTCGATGAGTAATATGGAACTGAGCGAGCAGGAGCTTATCCGGCGCAACTCGCTCTCCGAACTGCGCAAGCTGGGCATCGATCCCTATCCTGCCGCGCGCTATGAGGTGAATGCCACCGCGGCCGACATCCATCAGCATTTCGATCCCGACAAGGGCAATTTCCAGGCCGTTTCGCTGGCCGGGCGCATCATGAGCCGCCGCATTATGGGCAGCGCATCGTTTTTCGAGTTGCAGGACCACACGGGCCGTATCCAGGTCTATATCCGGCGCGACGATGTCTGCGCCGGCGACCCCGACGCGACGCTCTACAATACGGTGTTCAAGAAGCTGCTCGACATCGGCGATTTCGTCGGGGTCGAGGGCTTTGCGTTCATCACCAAGACCGGCGAGCTGTCGGTCCACTGCCGCAGGTTCACCCTGCTGAGCAAATCGATCCGCCCGTTGCCGATCGTCAAGGAGAAGGACGGCCAGGTCTACGACGCCTTCACCGATCCCGAGGCGCGCTACCGCCAGCGCTATGTCGATCTGGTGGTCAACCCGCAGGTCCGCGAGGTGTTCGTCAAGCGCGCGAAGATTGTCAACACGATGCGCGAGTTCTTCAACTCGAAGGGCTACCTCGAGGTCGAGACCCCGATCCTTCAGCCGATCCCGGGCGGCGCTTCGGCCCGGCCGTTCATCACGCACCACAACACGCTCAATATCCCGCTCTACCTGCGCATCGCCAACGAGCTTTACCTCAAGCGCCTGATCGTGGGCGGTTTCGACGGGGTCTACGAGTTCGGCAAGGACTTCCGCAACGAGGGGATGGACCGCACGCACAACCCCGAGTTCACCGTGATGGAGATCTACGTGGCGTATAAAGACTATATCTGGATGATGGAGTTCGTCGAGGAGATGCTCGAGCGCGTGGCCATTGCCACCAACGGCACGACCGAGCTCACGATCGGCGGCCGCCCGATCAGTTTTGCGCGGCCGTTCCGCCGCCTCACGATGACCGATGCGATCCGTGAGAAGACGGGCTTCGACATCACGGGCAAGAGCGAGGATGAGCTGCGCGCCGCCTGCCGCGACCTCAAGGTCGAGGTCGACGAGACGATGGGCAAGGGCAAGCTGATCGACGCCATCTTCGGCCAGTACTGCGAGGAGGACCTCGTGCAGCCGACCTTCATCACCGACTATCCGATCGAGATGTCGCCGCTGTGCAAGCGCCACCGCAACAACCCCGAGCTCACCGAGCGCTTCGAGCTGTTCGTCAATGGCAAGGAGCTGTGCAACGCCTACTCCGAGCTCAACGACCCGATCGACCAGCTCGACCGTTTCCAGGAGCAGCTGCGCCTGAGCGAGAAGGGTGACGACGAGGCGATGTTCATTGATATGGATTTCGTGCGCGCGCTCGAATACGGCATGCCGACCTGCTCGGGCATGGGCATCGGCATCGACCGCCTCACGATGTTCATGACCGACCAGCCGGCCGTCCAGGATGTGCTCTTCTTCCCGCAGATGCGTCCCGAGAAGAAGGCGGTGAAGGACGACGAGGCGGCCTATACGGCCGTGGGCGTTCCTGCCGAGTGGGTTCCCGTGCTTCAGAAGATGGGGATCGTCACGGTCGATGCGCTGCGTAAGCTCGCCCCGGGCAAGCTCTTCAACGACCTGTGCGGGTTCAACAAGAAGAACAAGCTGGGCCTCAGGAATCCGACGGCGGATGAGGTCAAGGCGTGGACCGGCCGGTAAGCCGCCGTAGCCCCCGATTCCGCCGCGTTGCGGCGCGCCGTCCGCGAATCGCATTTTGTAATTTATTTTAAAATAAACCGTCATGAGAAAGAAAATTGTAGCAGGTAACTGGAAGATGAATACCACTCCCGCCGAGGGTGTTGAGCTGGCCAAAGGCATCGTAGCGCTCAAGGGCGAGGTTTGCCCGAGCGTGAGCTTTATCGTTGCGCCTCCCTTCACGCACCTCACGGAGGTGATGAACGTGATCAAGGGCAGCGGTATCGCGCTGGCCGCCCAGAACTGCGCCGCCGAGGCCAAGGGCGCCTACACGGGCGAGGTGTCGGCCCGGATGATCGCCTCGATCGGTGCCGAGTATGTGATCCTCGGCCACTCGGAGCGCCGCGAGTACTACGGTGAGACGAGCGAGACGCTCAACAAGAAGATGGTCCAGGTGTTCGAGAACGGCCTCTCGCCGATCTACTGCGTGGGCGAGAAGCTCGAGGAGCGTGAGGCCGGCAAGCACTTCGACGTGGTGCGTGCCCAGATCGAGGAGGTGATCTTCAAGCTGACTCCCGAGCAGTTCGAGAAGACGGTCATCGCTTACGAGCCGGTATGGGCGATCGGCACCGGTAAGACCGCCACGGCCGATCAGGCTCAGGAGATCCACGCTTTCATCCGTGGCGTGCTGGCCGAGAAGTTCGGTGCGAAAGCCGAGAACACGGCCATTCTGTACGGTGGTAGCGCCAAGCCGTCGAATGCGGCCGAGCTGTTCGCCAAGGCCGACGTCGATGGCGGCCTGATCGGCGGTGCTTCGCGGGTTGCAGCCGACTTCATCGCCATTGGCAAAGGTTTCTAAGCCGCGAACGTGCGAAATGAAAAGGGGCCTGTTTTGGTCCCTTTTTTTATTTTGCTAACTTTGCCGGGATTACGCATTTATGCGCATGCCGGCGGTTGCCGGGGCGTGGTTGTGCCGGGGCGCGGTGGAGGGTTGTCGGTGCGGTGTCCGGCGGATGTCGGTCCGGTGTCTCCGGATGTCAGGCGGCCGCCGGTCTCTCGTCACAGACGGACGGCAGTGGCGTGTCTGGCGGACCGCCCGGACGGCCGGTGCTTTGTGGCGTCCTGCCGGTCCGTGATGGCCGTTTCCCCCGGTGCGACAGGCATTTGTCTAAACTCGAAATGATTATGAATCAGACTAATAAGCGAGGATCATCCAATGGACCGGCATTGCCTTCCTGGCAGCGGTTCGCGGGTTTCTTCGACCGTCGGGGGTGCCTACTGGCCCTGATCGGCCTGGGACTGACCGTCCTGCTCTCGCTGCTGCTTTTCGATGCGAAAGTCAATATCGGGGGCGACGACTCGGCCTACCTGATGCGGGCTTACCGCCTTATTCACAGCGGTGTATATCCCTCCTACCAGGGGCCGCTTTATCCGATGGTGCTTGCGCTCGTAATGCTGGTGACGGGTTTCAAGGTGTGGGTTTTCAAGTTGCTCTCGGTGGCGTTCACCGCCGGAGGGTACTGGGTACTCTACCGTGCCTTCCGTGGCCGAGTGGCAGGTGTCGTGCTCTATCCGGCACTGATCCTGACCGCGTTGTGCCCGGCCATGGCCTACTATGCCTCGCAGACTTATAGCGAGCCGTTCTTTATGTTGTTGCAGGCTTCGCTGCTGCTCTGCCTCGTCCGCTGGTTCGCCGATCCGATCCGCGAGGATTCCCTGCGTCAGGATTTCCGGAAATACCTCATGCTCGGCTTGCTACTGTTCCTGATGGGGATCACGCGTACGGCAGGCTACTTCGCCATACCGGCCGTTGTACTTTTCTTCCTTTGTTACGGCAAGTGGCGCCCGGCCGTGTATACGTTGCTGAGTTTCGGCCTGTTCAACGGGCTTTTTTCGCTGGTGAAGTCTGCCGTGTGGGATGTCAGCGGGCCGCAGTTTGCCGACCAGCTTAAGCAACTTACGGCAGTCGATCCCTACAATCAGGCCTTAGGGGCCGAGACGTTCGGAGGCTATATGAAGCGCCTGCTGGTCAATGCCGAGCAGTATCTTTCGGGACATACCTGTGTCTTTCTCGGGTGGAGCGGCAATGTTCAGCCGACTGGTTCGGTCCTGATGACCTTTGTGGTTTGCGCGCTGGGCGTTGCTGCGCTGGTGCTGGCCTATCGGCGTAACCGCGCGCTTTTTGCTGCGGCGGTATACACGGTGGTCGTGGGCGGGTGTACCTTCCTTTCGCTCCAGACCTCGTGGAACCAGGACCGTCTGATCCTCGCACTGTGGCCGTTGCTGCTCATTGTCGTGCTGGGAGGAGTGTGGATGCTGTTCACTGAGGTGCGCAGGATGCAGGCGTGGTGGTGGTTGTTTCCCGTGCTGGTTGGCGTGATGGGCTTCACGACGTTCCGGAGCGCTGCTGTCCGTGTGAGCGACCATGCCGAATACCTGGGACATTTGTTTGACGGCGAGCCGCTTTACGGCTTTACGCCTGATTGGGAGCACTATATGCAGGCCGCCGAGTGGGCGGGCCAAAATATCCCGGCCGAAGAGAATATAGCCTGTCGCAAGCCTGAGATCGCTTTCGTCTATGGGGGACGCGAGTTCTTCGGCATTTACTCGGTGCCGCAACAGCCGCTCGACGAGCTGCTCGCCCGGGCAGCCGACGGTTACCGGCTGGTCGGGATCGACGTACAGCGTGCCGGAACGCCGGCCATCGCCGATTTCTACCGGAACCACCTGGATGATATCGTTTCGTTTGTCGAGGTGTACAACGATCAGGGCGGCCGTCAGTTCGTCGTCTTCCGCCTGCCCGGGGGTGAGGCGGTGCCTGTGGGGATGGAGTCCGATATGGTTGCTTATCTCGATGGCGTCCGTAGTACGCATACTGTTTCGGCGGCCGACCCCGATGTCCTGTTGCAGCGGCTTGCGAAGGCCGGGGTCCGTTATGTGATGCTGGCCAGCCTCCGGGTCGATCCGTCGCGCAATACGGGCCAGATCATCACGACCGTACAACGCTACCTGTTCTATCTTTCGGTCAAATACCCCGCGATCCTGGGCGAAACGCTCTATACGGCCGGAACATCGGAGCCGACGGCCATCGTACGACTCAACTATTAATCGATTGGATGTAACACTCAGCGGGCCGTTGCGGCCTATGTGATATGGAGATAACGGATAAGAAAGCTTATTTTAATGAGCAGGCCGCGACGCTGGCCCGCTACCGCTATCGCAGGCGGTATTATTGGGATTCGATCACCCGGCAGTGCAATTATTTTATCCCGGCGGGGAGCTCGGTACTCGAAGTGGGATGTGGCATGGGCGATCTGATCGCGCGTGTCGGCGGCTCGCGCAAGGTCGGGATCGATTTCAGCGAGGCGATGATCGCCACGGCACGCGAGCGGTATGCCGCGAGCGGCGTGCAGTTCGAGGTGATGTCGGCCGAACGGATCACGCTCGATGAGAAGTTCGACGTGATCGTGCTGTCGAACCTTGTGGGATATCTCGATGACGTACAGGCTGTATTCGAGCAGTTGCGCAGGGTGTCTCATGCGCGGACCAGGGTGATCGTCACTTACTACAACCATTTCTGGGAGCCGTTGATCAAGCTGGCTGAGCTCGTGGGCCTCAAGCGCCGCGGGCCGCAACAGAACTGGATGTCGGGGAACGATATCCGTAATTTGCTCTACCTGGCCGGTTTCGAGACGTTCCGTATGAACCGTAATATGCTTTTGCCTGTGAACATTCCGGTCGTTGCTTGGCTGTGCAATAAGTTCCTTGCCCGTTTGCCGCTGCTCAACCGGCTCGGGCTTAACCAGTACCTCTATGCACGGCCCAATCCGGTGCCGGAGACCTACAGCGTGTCGGTGGTGATCCCGGCGCGCAACGAGAGCGGCAACATCGAGGATGCGATCCTGCGTACACCGCAGATGGGCAGTCATACCGAGATCATCTTTGTTGAGGGTAACTCGACCGACGACACCTGGGATGTGATCCAACGGATGCAGGAGAAATATGGTGACTGCCGCGACGTCAAGATCGCACGGCAGGAGGGCAAAGGCAAGGGAGACGCTGTGCGAAAGGGGTATTCGATCGCCACGGGAGATGTACTGATGATCCTCGATGCCGACCTGACCGTTCCGCCCGAGGAGTTGCCCAAGTTCTACGAGGCGATCGCCGCGGGCAAGGGCGAGTTTATCAACGGCTGCCGGCTGATCTATCCGATGGAGAAGGGGGCGATGCGTTTCCTCAATACATTGGGCAACAAATTCTTCAGTGTCGTTTTCTCCTGGTTGCTTGAGCAGCCGATCAAGGATACGCTGTGCGGGACGAAGGTGATCCGCCGTACCGATTATATCAAGTTGCAGGATAACCGCAGCTTTTTCGGCGATTTCGACCCGTTCGGCGATTTCGACCAGATACTGGGTGCTTATAAGCTCAACCTGAAGATCATCGATCTTCCGATCCGCTACCGCGAGCGGAAGTACGGCGATACCAATATCTCGCGTTTTAAGCACGGCCTGTTGCTGTTGCGTATGAGCGGTTTTGCGGCCCGCAAGATCAAGTTCTACTAAATTGAGGTAGGGGACACGCAGATAGCCCCGGGCATAAGCCCGGGGCTATCTGCTGTGAACAACGTGTATGGTCCGGGCTTACGCCTTGAGGGTCGTTCCCCCGTAGCCGGGCTCGGCAATGGCATCTGCCGAGCAGATCACTACCCGAGCCACGCCGCGCCCGATCGCCTTGAAGGCGTTCTCGAGCTTGGGTAGCATGCCGTCGGCCACGACACCGGCTGCGCGGAGCTCGGCAAACCGATCAGGCGTGATCTCTGCGATCACCGAGTTGTCGTCGTCGACGTCGAGCAGGACGCCGCGTTTCTCGAAGCAGTAGATCAGCTCCACGTCCTCGTCTTCGCTGCGTGCCGCTGAGGCCATCGCGACGGCGACGGTCTGGGCCACCGTATCGGCGTTCGTGTTGAGCAGTCCTCCCTGCACGTCCTGCGTGATGGGGGCTACGACGAGCGTTAGTCCGGCGCCGGTCAGCGTGTCCGCGAGCTTGGTATTGACACTGCGAGGATCGCCCACATAGCCGTAGTCGACAGGTGTTGCCGCCCGTTTATCCGACAGGATGAAGCCGCCGTCGGTGCCGCACAGGCCGAAAGCGTTTGTGCCGAGGGCCTGCAACTTATTAACAATCGTCTTGTTGACAAGTCCGGCATATACCATCGTTACCACGCGCAGCGTTTCTTCGTCCGTTACGCGGCGCCCCCCGATCATCTGAGTCTCGATACCAAGGGCTTTCGATAGGGTGGTGGCCACCTTGCCGCCGCCGTGGACGAGGATCTTCGGTCCGACCAGTGTTGAGAAGTCACGGAGGAAACGGTCCAGTTTCTCGGGGTTATCGACAACGTTGCCGCCGATCTTGACTACTTTTAACATATTGCTGACATTAGGCTGTTAATAACTTCTTCAGGGCTGTGACGAACCGGTCGGCATGATCGCGTGTGATGTTGAGCGCCGGGAGCAGGCGGATCACCGTTTTGCCCGACGAGCCGACGAATATCTTCTCGTCGTGGAGCAGTCTCTTGCGTATCTCGGTCGAGTCGTCCGGCAACTCGATGCCGATCATCAGGCCGCGGCCGCGCACCTCTTTGATGCCCGGAAGCTTCCGGAGTTCGCTCATCAGGTATTCGCCCACTTCGCGGGCGTTGTCGATCAGTCTGTCTGCGGCAATGACATCGGCTACGGCGATTGCCGCCGCACAGGCCAGGTGGTTACCGCCGAACGTGGTACCCAGCATGCCGTATTTCGGAGCGATCTTGGGCGAGATCGAGATGGCGCCGATCGGGAAGCCGTTGCCCAGCCCCTTGGCCATCGTGTATATGTCGGCGTTGACGCCGGCCCAGTCGTGCGAGTAATACTTACCGCTACGTCCGCAGCCGCACTGTACGCTGTCGGCGATGAACACCGTACCGTACTGGTCGCACAGGCGGCGGATCGCCTGCAGGAACTCGGGCGAGGCTACCTTGATGCCACCCACGCCCTGGATACCTTCGACGATGACCGACGAGATCTCGGCGCCCTGCTGGGCGAAGAGCTGTTCGAGGGCGGTGACATCGTTGAACGGCAGGAAGATCACGTTATCGGTCCGGTTGACCGGTGCCACGATGTTCGGATTGTCCGTCACAGCCACGGCCAGCGATGTCCGGCCGTGGAACGAGCCTTTGAAGGCCACGACTTTTTTGCGTCCGTTGTGGAACGAGGCGAGTTTCATCGCGTTCTCGTTAGCTTCGGCGCCCGAGTTGCACAGGAAGAGTTGGTAGCCCTCCTTGCCCGACAGCTTGCCGAGCTTATCGGCCAGTTCGCGCTGCTGTTTGATGATGACCGAGTTCGAGTAGAACCCGATGTTTTTCAACTGGTTGACCACTGTCTCGACATAGTGTGGGTGCGTGTGCCCGATCGAGATCACGGCGTGGCCGCCGTACATGTCGAGGTACTGCGTGCCCTGGTCGTCCCATACGTACGAACCTTCGGCCCGCACGATGGCGATGTTGTGGAGCGGATATACGTCAAATAGTTTCATCTTCGTGGGGTTATTGTGCCGTCCGTTAGAAGGCGACGGGTTTGAGTTGCAGGCCGGTCCGCTCGTCGAGGCCGAACATCAGGTTCATATTCTGCACGGCCTGTCCGCTGGCTCCTTTGAGCAGGTTGTCGATCGTGCTCATCACGAGCAGCTGGTCGCCGTGCTTCTCGAGCGAAATGAGGCATTTGTTCGTGTTGACCACCTGCTTGAGGCAGATATTGCGGTCGCTTACATGCGTAAAGGCTGCGTCGGCATAGAACTTTTTGTAGAGGGTTACGGCTTCTTCCTGCGTGAGGTCGCACCTGGTATAAATGGACGCGATGATGCCGCGCGCGAAATCGCCGCGGTAGGGAATGAAGTTGATCTGTGCGTCGAACGAGGGCATCAGTGCGTGGATGCTTTCGCCGATCTCGTTGAGGTGCTGGTGCCCGAACGCCTTGTAGACGGACAGGTTGTTGGCTCGCCAGCTGAAATGGCTCGTGGCGGCGAGCTTCTGTCCGGCGCCGGTCGATCCGGTCGTGGCGCTCACGTGCACGTCGTCCCGGAGCAGTCCGGCGGCGGCCAGCGGCAGCATGCCGAGCTGGAGGCAGGTGGCGAAACAGCCGGGGTTGGCGATGTTGCGCGCGCTGCCGATCGCCGTGCGGTTCATCTCCGGAAGGCCGTAAACGAACCGGCGGTCGCCGATCGTGGAGCCTGCCGCGAGGCGGAAGTCCTGGCTCAGGTCGATGATCCGTACGTGGTCGGGGATCGGATTCGCCTCGAGGAACTTGCGCGCGTCACCGTGCCCCACGCAGAGGAAGAGCACATCGACGTCGGTGCGCAGTTGGTCGGTGAATTGCATATCGGTATCGCCCAGCAGGTCGGCATGCACGTCGTAGAGGTGGTTGCCGCCGTTGCTGTTGCTGTGGACGAATACGAGGTCCACTTCGGGGTGGTTGATCAGCAGGCGGATAGCCTCGCCGCCCGTGTAGCCGGCGCCGCCGATGATGCCTGCGCGTATATTCTTCATGACTATAATGTATAAAGCCGGGGCACAGGGGCCCCGGCTGGTTGTTCAATCCTCTGAGGGCTTATTTGTTACGTTCGGGACGCAGGCTGCGAACGGTCGCACCTGCCTGCCACATCTCGCTGTCGCGCATCTCCTTGAGCTCGGCGTCGAGTTTCTCGCGGTAGTCGGGCTTGCTGTTGGTGTCGATCGAGCGCTGAGCCTCGTTGCCGGCGGCAACCTCGGCGTACAGCTTCTTGAACACCGGCAGCGAAGCGTCGCGGAACGGCTTCCACCAGTCGAGGGCACCGCGCTGTGCGGTGGTCGAGCAGTTGGCGTACATCCAGTCCATACCGTTCTCGGCTACGAGCGGCATCAGGCTCTGGGTGAGCTCCTCGATCGTCTCATTGAAGGCTTCCGACGGCGTGTGGCCGTTCTCGCGCAGCACCTGGTACTGTGCGGCGAAGATACCCTGGATGGCGCCCATCAGCGTACCGCGCTCGCCGGTGAGGTCCGAGTATACCTCACGCTTGAAGTCCGTCTCGAACAGGTAGCCCGAGCCCACGCCGATACCGAGGGCGAGCACGCGTTCCAAGGCGCGGCCTGTGGCGTCCTGGAACACGGCGAAGCTCGAGTTCAGGCCGCGGCCTTCGAGGAACAGGCGACGAAGCGAAGTACCCGAACCCTTGGGGGCGATCAGGATCACATCGACATCGGCCGGCGGAACGATGCCGGTGCGCTCCTTGTAGGTGATGCCGAAGCCATGCGAGAAGTAGAGGGCCTTGCCGGCGGTCAGGTGTTTCTTCACCTGGGGCCAAACCTTGATCTGGGCGGCGTCCGACAGCAGGTACTGGATGATGGTGGCCTTCTCGCAGGCCTCCTCGATCTCGAAGAGGGTCTTGCCCGGTACCCAGCCGTCGGCCACGGCCTTGTCCCAGGTCTTCGAATCCTTGCGCTGTCCGACGATCACGTTGAAACCGTTATCTCTGAGGTTGAGCGACTGGCCGGGACCCTGAACGCCGTAGCCGATCACTGCGATGACTTCGTCCTTGAGTACTTCCTGTGCCTTGCTCAGCGGAAATTCTTCGCGCGTTACGACGTTCTCTACAACGCCGCCAAAATTCATTTTTGCCATGATCTTTTTTGTGTTTTATGTAAATTATACGTTCGAATCGATTTTGTTCTGGAGGATCTCTTCGATCGAGTCGCGGTGGATGACCACCGAGCCCGAGCGGGTGAACTCCTCGAGCAGTCCGCCGCGCTCGAGCTCGGCGCGCAGCTCCTCGATCTCCTCGCGGGTGCCGGTCTTCTCGAGCACGACATATTGCGGGTTGAACTCGATGATGCGTGTGTTCCAGTGGCGGGTGATCGCCTCGACGCGGCCATTCTCCTTGAACAGCTTCGACGAGATCTTGTACAGCGCGATCTCCTGCGTGATCAGCTCGTCCTCGTTATAATACTTCACCTCGATCACGTCGATGATGTTGCGGATCTGCTTAACGAGCTTCGAGACCACCTCTTCCGTGGTATAAGCCGAGATGACGAACATACTGATCCCCTTGATCGACGATTCCGACACCTTGAGGCTCTCGATATTGATCTTTCGGCGGAGGTAGCAGGCGGTGATCCGGTTGAGGACGCCGATCTGGTTCTCCGTGAATGCGATAACGATATATTCTTTGTTCATAACGGCTACTCATTAAAGATTAACTTCGACAGAGACGCTCCGGCGGGTACCATCGGGAATACGTTCTCCTCCCGCTTGACGATCACCTCGAGGAAGAATGCGCCCGGAGCGTCGACCAGTTCGGCGATCGCGGCCTCGAGGTCGCACGGTTCGGTCACGCGGCGCGACGGAATGCCGTAGGCGCTGGCGATCACCGCGAAGTCGGGGTTCTCGAGGTCGGTGAACGAGTAGCGGCGGTCGAAGAAGAGCTGCTGCCACTGGCGCACCATGCCGAGGTAGTTGTTGTTGAGGACGATCATCTTGAGTCCGATGCGGTTCTGCATGATCGTGCCCAGCTCTTGCATCGTCATCTGGAAGCCGCCGTCGCCCATGATGCAGACCACCTCGCGGTCGGGAACGCCGAGCTTGGCGCCCATGGCTGCCGGCAGGCCGAAGCCCATCGTGCCGAGGCCGCCCGAGGTGACGAAGCTGCGCGTGCGGTTAAAGCGCGAGTAGCGCGCGCCGAACATCTGGTTCTGGCCCACGTCCGTCACGATCACCGCATCGCTCTTTTCGGCCACGGCGAGGCGCTGCACCACTTCCGACATGGTGATCTGCTTGCCTTCGGGATCGGCGCTGCACGAGATGACCAGCTTGTCTTCGAGTGCCGCCTTGTCCTTGGCGAAGGCGAACCATGCGGTGCGGTCCTTATATTTCAGGCCCACCTTGAAGGCTTCGAGCGCGTCTTTGGCGTCGGCATGGACGAGCAGCGCTACCCTGATGTTCTTATTGAGCTCGGCCTGGTCGATGTCCACATGGATGATCTCGGCGTGCGGCGCATAGGTCTTCAGGTCGCCCGTCACACGGTCGCTGAAGCGCATGCCCACGGCGATGATCAGGTCGCTGTGCTGGGTCATCTCGTTGGCTGCCACGTTGCCGTGCATGCCGAGGTTGCCCACGCAGAGCGGATGGTCGTTGGCCACGGACGAGATACCCATCAGCGTCTGCGCGACGGGGATGTTGCCCGCCTCGGCGAACTCGATGAGCGCCTGCTCGGCACCGGCCAGCTTGATACCCTGACCGGCCAGGATGATCGGTTTCTCGGCCCGGTTGATCATCTCAACGGCCTTCTCGGCCAGTGCGGGGTCGAACTCGGGCTTGGGCTGGAAGCTGCGCAGGTAGATGCACGGCTTATAGGCGAAATCGACCTCCTCGACCTGCGCGTTCTTGGTAATGTCGATCAGGACCGGCCCGGGGCGGCCGCTCTGGGCGATGTAGAACGCCTTGGCCACGGCACCTGCGATCTCCGAGGCCGAGGTGACCTGAAAGTTCCACTTGGTGATCGGCATGGTCATGCTGATGATGTCGGCCTCCTGGAACGCGTCGGTACCGAGCAGCGTCTGCGGAACCTGACCTGTGATGCAGACCAGCGGCGTCGAGTCGAGCATCGCGTCGGCGATGCCCGTGACCAGATTCGTCGCGCCGGGGCCCGACGTGGCCATGCAGACGCCCACGCGCCCCGTTACGCGGGCAAAGCCCTGCGCGGCGTGTACGGCACCCTGCTCGTGGCGGGTGAGGATGTGGTTGATCTGGTCCTTGTAGTCGTACAGGTGGTCGTAGATAGGGATCACCTGTCCGCCGGGATAGCCGAATATGATGTCGGTGCCCTCTGCGATGAGCGACATCAGCAGGGCCTCCGCTCCCTTAACTCTCTGTTTATTTGCCATGATTATGTCTCGTCTTCGAAGTTCTTAATGTGAATTGCGTTACTCAACGATGCGGATACCGCCCTTATCGGCCGAAGCAACCATGCTCGCATAGGCTCTCAGGGCGCGGCTGACGACTCGGTCGCGGGCCACGGGACGGTACTCCGTGACCTCAGCGCGGCGGGCGTCGAGCTCGGCGTCGGTTAGGTTCACATTAATGGCTCTCGACGGAATGTCGATGGTGATCTTATCGCCGTTTCGCAGCAGCGCGATCTCGCCGCCCGAGGCGGCTTCGGGCGATACGTGCCCGATCGACAGGCCCGATGTCCCTCCCGAGAAACGGCCGTCGGTGATCAGCGCACAGGCTTTGTCGAGCTTTACCGACTTGAGGAACGAGGTGGGGTAGAGCATCTCCTGCATGCCGGGGCCGCCCTTGGGGCCCTCGTAGCGGATCACGATCACGTCGCCAGCCTGCACTTCGCCGCCGAGGATGCCGGCCGAGGCCTGCTCCTGCGACTCGTACACACGTGCCGTACCTTCGAAATGGAGGATCGATGCGTCGACGCCGGCCGTTTTGACGATACAGCCGTTGCGGGCGATGTTGCCGAACAGCACGGCCAGGCCACCGTCCTTCATATAGGGGTGTTCGATGTCGCGGATACATCCGGCCTCGCGGTCGAGGTCGGCGCTCTCGTATTTGGCGTTCTGCGAGCCGAGCGTGATGTTGAACTTGCCGCCGGGAGCGTTCAGCGCGCGGGCTTTGGCTTCGGCGCCGGCACCGGAACTGCGCAGGTCGTTCTCGGCGATGGCCTCTGCGAGCGACGGGTAGTCGACGCGGCAGGTCGTCGTGTCGATCAGGCCGGCCCGGTCGAGCTCGCCCATGATCGAGAGGATGCCGCCTGCCCGGGCCACGTCCTGGATATGGTAGTGCGAGTTGGGCGCCACCTTGCACAGCACGGGGATCCGGCGCGAGAGCGTGTCGATATCCTTCATCGTGAAGTCGACCCCGGCTTCCTGGGCAATGGCCAGCAGGTGGAGCACCGTGTTGGTCGAACCGCCCATCGCGATATCGAGCGACATGGCGTTGAGGAACGCCGCGCGCGTGGCGATCGAGCGGGGCAGGACACGGTCGTTGTCGTTGAAGTAATAGTCGTTCGTGTTCTTGACGATCAGTTTGGCCGCCTTGCGGAACAGGTCGGTGCGGGCGCTGTGCGTGGCGAGGATCGTACCGTTGCCCGGCAGGCCGAGCCCGATGGCTTCGTTGAGGCAGTTCATCGAGTTGGCGGTGAACATGCCCGAGCACGAGCCGCAGGTCGGGCAGGCGCCCTGCTCGATCCGTGCGAGCTGCTCGTCCGTGACGCTCTTGTCCGAGCCCTTGACCATCACGTCGATCAGGTCGTAGTCCGTTCCGTCCACACGGCCGGCCTCCATCGGGCCGCCCGAGACGAACACGGTGGGAATGTTGAGGCGCATCGAGGCCATCAGCATGCCCGGGGTGATCTTGTCGCAGTTCGAGATGCAGATCATGCCGTCGACCTTGTGGGCGTTGCACATATACTCGACGCTGTCGGCGATCAGGTCGCGCGAGGGGAGCGAGTAGAGCATCCCGTCATGACCCATTGCGATACCGTCGTCGATGGCTATCGTATTGAATTCGGCTGCGAAGCATCCCTCCTCTTCGATCCAGCCCTTGATCTGCTGGCCGATCTCGTGCAGGTGCACATGACCCGGGACGAATTGGGTGAACGAGTTGACGACAGCGATTACCGGCTTGCCGATCTGTTCTTCCTTCATGCCGTTGGCTCTCCACAGGCTCCGTGCGCCTGCCATCTTGCGTCCCGAGGTGGTTGTGCTGCTTCTCAGTGGTTTCATCTTTTCTATTGTTTTCTTACGGTCGCCCGGCCGTTCCCGCCTTTCGGGGCGGCCGTGGAGCCGTTGCTGCGGCTCCGATTTTTCAAAGTTACCCGATCCTGCCGGCACGCGGTTCGATGGCTTCCGTCCGGCTATGACGTCCAAGCCCGGGCTTTGCCCGATAAAGGGCTTGTGTACAGTTTTTTGCTGCCGGATAAAGCCCAATGACAAACCGATGTGCGTAGTTCGGGTGTGTTAATTTTATCTGGCAAAGGTAGGAATTTTTACAAAAAGGATGAAGATTTATAATGACTTTTTTGCAAAATGGCTATCTTTCGGAATAAACGCGGCTTTGCCTCTGATGCAAACTTAACACTTTTGCCGCGTATTGTTTATTTTTGTGTCTGTTTTTGTGTGTCACTTAATTTAAGGTCAAGACGATGCGTATATCGAAAATGCTGTTCTCCGCCCTGTTTGCACTGGGGCTCATGCACGCCGCGCCGCTCAGCGCGCAATTCACGATCCAGCGGCCGGCACGTGTGGCCGCGCCTGCCGAGCGTCCCGGCATGCGGGTCCGGGGCATGGTGGCGGATGAGAAGGGCAAGGGCATTGCCGGCGTAGTGGTGACCGACGGATACGAGTTCGCGACGACCGATAAGCAGGGCTTCTATTACCTGCCGGCCGACCCGGCGCGTTGCAACATGGTGTGGCTCACGGTGCCGGCAGATTACGAGGCGGGGGCGGAGCGCGGTCTGGCCGACGGCTTCTATGCACGGCTCGACTCGACGGCCTCGCAACGGCGCGATTTCACGCTCCGGCGCAGGTCTGCGCCGGTGGAAGCGTTCGTTTATCTGGCCGTATCCGACCCGCAGGTACTCAACGAGCATGATCTGAACCGTTTCCGTAACGAGACGGTGCCCGATATCGCTGCGACGCTGGCGGGTTATGCCGGTCGCGATGCCTATGTGGTGATGCTGGGCGACGAGGTGTACGACCGTATGGACCTGTTCGCCCCGTATGCCGAGGCGGTCGCGGGGCTCAATGCCCGCTGCTACCAGACGATGGGCAACCACGACTACAACCAGCTTTACCCGGGGCGGGCCAATTGCGCCGATACGGTGACGGCCCATGCCGAGCGGGATTTCGAATCGCACTTCGGACCGTCCTACTACTCGTTCGACGTGGGCGACGTGCATGTGGTGACGCTCAAGAATATCGACTACTACGGGGGGCGCCGCTACGACGAGCGTTTCACACCCGAGCAGCTCGCATGGCTGGCCCGCGACCTGAGCTATGTCGAGCCCGGGTCGCTCGTGTTCCTCAATGTCCATGCCCCGACCTCGAACCAGACCGAGCATAGCAATACCGACAATACGGATGAGCTGATGAAGATCCTGCGGGGCTACCGCGTCCATATTTTTGCCGGCCATACCCATTTTTACGAGAACCAGCCGGTGACCGACTCCATTTACGAGCATAACATCGGCGCTGCCTGCGGCGGCTGGTGGCAGGGTAATGTCAACCGTTGCGGGGCTCCGAACGGTTACCTGGTGGTCGAGGTCGACGGTGACCGGCTGAGCTGGCGCTATAAGGCCACGGGACGCCCCGACGACTACCTGTTCCGGGTCTATCGTCCCGGGAGCTTCGTGTCGCAGCCCGGCTACCTGGTCGTCAACGTCTGGGACTGGGACCCGGCGTGGAGCGTGCGCTGGTATGAGAATGGCGACTTGCAGGGCGATATGGAGCAGTTCGCGGCCGAGGACCAGGATTACATTACGATGATCGGCGAGACCCAGGGTTACGAGACGCGGCATTTGTTCCGGGCCAAGCCCTCGGCGGGCGCCCGCACGATCCGGATCGAGGCGACCGACCGTTTCGGCCGTACCTTCTCGCAAACGGTCTCCCTGTAGCCGGCGTTCGGGGGGCTGCCGCCCCCGCATCCGGTTTTGCCCGGCAGGCCTGCCGTTGCCCGCCCGGTGCGGGCTGTGGCTGCTCTTGGCGCGGCCTGCGTTCGGTTTCCATATTTCCATAGCTTTTGCTACCTTTGTGCATTGCAAATCCAAATCCATCGAGAACATGATCAAGGAAATCTATAAACCTTTCGTGGACGAGCTGATCGAGCTGGCGATCCGCGAGGATATCGGTGACGGCGACCACTCGTCGCTTTCGACCGTTCCGGCCGACGAGCGCGGACGCATGAAGCTGCTCGTCAAGCAGGAGGGCATCATTGCCGGCGTCGAGATCGCCGAGCTGATCCTGCGCCGCCTCGACCCCGAGGTCAGGCTCGAGAAGCTGATCGACGACGGGACCCGCGTGAAGCCGGGCGATATTATTTTTTATGTCGAGGGACGGCTGACGTCGTTATTGCAGGCCGAGCGCATCCTGCTCAACGTGATGCAGCGCATGAGCGGCGTGGCGACGCAGACCGCGGTATACGTCGATGCGCTCAAGGGCTATAAAACCAAGGTGCTCGATACGCGCAAGACGACGCCGGGCATGCGCGTGCTCGATAAGATGGCCGTCAAGCTGGGCGGCGGCGACAATCACCGTATGGGCCTGTTCGATATGGTGATCCTTAAGGACAACCACATTGATTTCGCAGGGGGGGTCTATAACGCTGTGACCAAGTGCAAGGAGTATCTGAAAGCCAAAGGCAAGGATATTCCGATCGAGGTCGAGGTGCGCTCGCTCTCCGACATTGACGAGGTGTTCCGCGCCGGGGGGGTCGACCGCATCATGCTCGATAATTTCACGCCCGAGCTCACGCGCGAGGCGGTGGCCCGGATCGGCGGCCGCTGCGAGATCGAGTCGTCGGGCGGTATCACGATGGCCAATATGCGCGACTACGCCGCCTGCGGGGTCGACTTTATCTCGGTAGGGGCGCTCACGCACCAGATCAAGAGCCTCGACCTGAGCCTCAAGGCCTGCTGACCGGCTGCGCGTCAGCCTGCTGGGCCGCCTTGCCGCGGGAGCAGCGGTTCTGTCGTGTATGGGATGAGGCCGGCGCATGCGCCGGTCGGGGTGTTCCGTTCCCTGTCTGTTTGTCGTTTTGAAACCGATCCTTATGAAACGTTGTCTGTCAGGCCGCCCGTTCCTTGTGCTGGGCGCTCTGTGTCTGTCCGGCCTGGCCGCCCGCCCGGCCCCGGCCGGTGTGCCGGGGGGCGCGGTGACGGTTGCCGTCCAATCCGCCGCAGCCGTAGGTCCTGCCGCCCGGATGGCGGTGTCGGAGAGTCCGGCCGATACGGTCGGCGGACCTGCTACCGCCGTGTGCGAACCGGCCGTTCCCCGATTCGGCTATGAGGAGATCGCCCGGGGCGACTTCTGGCCCCGTACGGTGCGCGGCGTGCGTAGCATGAGCGACGGCGAGCACTATACCAGCGTTACGAACGGTCATATCGTGCGGTACCGGTTTGCCACGGGCGAGGCCGTCGATACGCTCTATTCCGCGGTAGCGGTGCAACCGGCCGTTTATCCCGAAGGCTATGTGTTCAGCGACGACGAGCGGCGTATTCTGTTGCGTACCGATGTCGAGCCGATCTACCGCCATTCGTTCACGGCCGATTACTATGTATATGACCGGGAGACCGGCCAGATCGCACCGCTTTCGGACGCGGGCCCCCAGGAGCAGGCAGCCTTCTCGCCTGACGGCGAGCGGGTGGCCTTCGTGCGCGGCAACGACCTGTTCGTCAGGGAGCTGGCGACGGGAGCCGAGCGCCGGTTGACCCATGACGGGAAGTTCGGAGAGATCATCAACGGCAAGCCCGACTGGGTGTACGAGGAGGAGTTCGGCTTTGCCCGCGCTTTCGAGTGGGCACCCGACAGCCGCCGGATCGCCTGGATGCGCTTCGACGAGCGCGGGGTCCGCGAGTACCCGATGAACCGTTTCGACGGCAGCCTGTATCCGACCGTTTATAGTTTCAAATATCCCAAGGCGGGCGAGCGTAACTCGGCGGTCGAGGTCTGGACCTACGATCTCGACACCGATTCGGCGGCCCGGGTCGATGTGGGGCCCGAGGCCGATCAGTATATCCCGCGCATCCGCTGGACGCCGCGGGGCGAGCTGGCCGTCTACCGGCTCAACCGCCGGCAGAACCGCTTTGAGGTGGTCGTCAACGGCCGTGTGGTCTACGAGGAGACCGATCCGCGCTATGTCGAGCGGGTCGACGACGGGACGATCCGTTTCCTGCCTGACGGCGACCGCTTCATCGTCCGCAGCGAGCGCGACGGCTTTATGCACCTTTACCTGTACAGCCAGTCGCGCGGATTGCTCGGCCCGATCACTGCGGGCGACTGGGAGGTGACCGAGCTGCTCGACGTGGTGGGCGACCGGGTCTACTACCTTTCGAACGAGGATGCGCCGCTGGGCCGGGGGCTCTGGTCGGTGCGCCTCGACGGGCGGAAGAAGACACGCCTCACGCCGCAGGGCGGGACCTATGACATCGTACCTTCCGAGGGTTTCCGCTATTACCTGAGCTATCATACGGATGCGTCGACGCCGCTGGTCGTCACGCTGCACCGGGGCGACGGCCGCCTGCTCCGCACGCTCGAGGACAATGCCGCACTGCGGGCGCGTGCCGACTCGCTCCGTTTGCCGCGCCGCGAGTTTTTCACGTTTACCACCCCCGGGGGTGTCGAGCTCAATGGTTACCTGCTTCGTCCCGAGGGGTTCGATCCGACGCACCGCTATCCGGTGCTGATGACCCAGTACAGCGGCCCCGGCTCGCAGTCGGTCGCCGACAGTTGGGGGGTGGATTGGGAGGATGTGCTGGTCCAGCAGGGCTATGTCGTGGCCTGCGTCGACGGCCGGGGTACGGGCCTGCGCGGTGCCGATTTCAAGAAATGCACCTACCGCGAGCTCGGCCGGTACGAGACCGAGGACCAGATCGCCGCGGCGCGCTACCTGGCCTCGCAGCCCTGGGTCGATCCGGAGCGCATCGGTATCTACGGATGGAGCTACGGCGGCTTTATGGCGCTCAACTGCATCCTCAGGGGCAACGATGTCTTTAAGATGGCCATTGCCGTGGCGCCTGTCACCAACTGGCGCTACTACGACACGATCTATACCGAGCTTTACAACGGTTTGCCCCAGGACAACGCTGCGGGCTACGACGACAACTCGCCGGTCAATTTCGCCGACCGCCTGCGCGGCAGGCTGCTGATCGTCCACGGCACGGGCGACGACAACGTGCATGTGCAGAACAGCTATGAGATGGCCTCGGCGCTCGTGCGCGCCGGCAAGTCCTTCGACCTGATGATCTATCCCGACTGTAACCATGGTATGTGGCCCGCAGGCGGCCGCCATGTGATGGATCTTCTGATCGACTATACGCTGAAAAACCTTTAGGAGCGGCCGGTGCCTTCGGGCTCTGCGTCGGCCCGATGCTCTCCGGTCCCTGCCGGTCGTTTCGGGGGGCTTTGGAGTAACCTGCGTGTTGGCCGTGGCCCCGTGCGGTTGGTTCAGGCCTCGCTGTCGGACCGGAGCTTGCCGATGGCCTTGTCTCGCATAGGGCTGCCGGATGTATGAAGGGTGTTGCTGCGGGCAGCCGGCGGTTCCGGGCGCGTGCGGCCCGGGCGTTCGCGCCGGACCCATTTCCCGGCTTGCCTGTTCTCTGGTGCGGGTTAGTTGGTTGTACGGTTGAAAATTGAGGGCGTCCGGGAAAGTGCGGCGAATTTTTTGTATATTCGAACAAGCATAATCAATGCGTGTGGGACTATGAAAAGGTGGTGCTTGATCTTGATCGCGTCTTTGGGATTGCAGACCGTCATGGCTGCGCCCCCGGCCTCGGCCGACCTGGCCGACGACACGCCGGCCCAGAGCCGCGACCTGAGCCTGCCGGGTTCGCGCATTGTCGTCAATCCGTTCAACTTCAACGAGTCGCCGACCACTACGGCCTCGGCCTATTCCAACCGTTCCAACCTGCCTCTGAACGTCGGTTTTCTCGCGACCGAGCGTACCGACGCGCGCCGCATCCCGGGCCTGCTCGCCGTTTACCGCTGGCAGGGCGTCGAGGGGGCCCGCGGCCGCATATCGGCGCGTGCCGCCGACCTGCGCTCGCCCTGCGACTGGCCCGCACAGTCGCAGGCCGTGGTCGATACGGTGCCCGGGGGCGTGCGCTTCGGCGTGGCCGACGATGCCGATCCCGTATGGCAGTACATGAGCCCGCTGGGTAACGTCGAGGTCGATATGGACCGCCACCCGACGCTGGTCGTCGCGATCTCCGCCTCGTCGGGCGATAACTGGGCGCTCAAAGTGCGTAACGAGTCGGGCGACGTGCGGACCCTCCGCAGCGATGCGCCCGGGACGGGGCGCTATGAGTTCCGCCTGTCGGACCACTGTCCCTGGGTCGGGCGGCAGCGGGTGACCTTTGAGCTCTATTCGGTGGGGCGAGGCTCCTGGATCGAGGTCGGCCGGTTCGAGCTGGTGACGGCCGAGGGCGATCCGATCTTCGTCGCGGCTCGTAGTTATACGACGGCCTGGACGCCGCATGCGCTCCCGTTCAGGGCTTTCTACGGCGACGGGGCGAGCCTGTCGGGCTCGGACTATTTCTACGACGGGCAGACGCTCGTGCGCCGTATCGCTTTCGATACGGTGGGGCTCGGCACCAACCCCTTTTTCGTCGTGGCCGGTCCGACCTGCGGCCGCTCGTTCTCGTTCCGCGACGGCGTGTTCGTGGCCGATATGGGGACCTATTCCGTGGCCGTCGCGTCCGACGCTTTCCGGGGTGCGCGGGTCAACTATTACCGTACGCTGCTCGAGGCCGAGTACCAGTCGCGCGGGACGTCGCGCCCGAGCGAGGGCTACTGGGCCGTGGTGGTCGATGCGCGCCGGCTGCCGCGTGCCGAGCTGCTCGTTTCCGTCTCGTTCGCCTATCCCGGCGGTGCCGACCGCAATGCGCTCGCGGCGCAGGCGAGAGCTCCTTTCGACCGGGGCGATGCGGCGGCCCGGGAGGCTGCCGTCCAGCAGTTCTGGAACGATTACCTTGCCAAGGTGCCCGAGCCGACCGACTTTACGATCCGGGCTACCGGCGCGCAGGGCGTGACTCCCCAGGAGGTACGCGACGCCTATTACCGGGCGTGGGTGTTCGTCGGGCAGTCTCTGCTCGATCCCGATCCCGTTCCCGACCGCTATCCTTATCCCCAGTTGGTGACGGGCAAGCCCTCGATGTGGGACGTGGGCGACGAGCGGGCCCCGTACAGCGCCACATGGGAGAGCCTGTTCGGTATCCAGCTCTATGGCTTTATCGATCCGGCCACGGCCTGGAGCGCGCTTGAGGGCCTTCTTTCGCTGACCGATGCCGAAGGGGTGATCGGCGGCGAGAGCCTGCCTTCGCGCAAAGCGCAGACGGCCTGGATACTTTACAATATGACCGGCGACACGGCGCGTCTGGCCCGCGTCCGCGGCCCGCTCGAGCGTTACCTGGCGTGGCGCCTGCGTTATCCGCACTGGATACTGGGTAACGAGCCCGACCCGTCGGCCAAGGACGCCGAGTTCGTGTTCTCGGCCCTTGCCGATATCCGCTTTATGGAGCGTATTTGCGAGGCATTGGGCGATCCGAACGGCGCACTGGTCTGGCAGGGGCGCCGCGAGATCTTCTTCCGCGAGTGCCTGCCGTGGTTCTGGGTGTCGCCCGACTCGTTGCCGGTCCAGTATTATAATACCGAAACCGGCGTGCGGAGTCTCGGGGCGCCGTATTGGGTGACGACGGGACTTGTGACCGGCATGCTCGAAGAATCCTATCTGCGTAGCATGCTCCGGTTGTTCGACGACCGCTTCGATCCGATGGCGGCCTTCGGCGACGGTGCGATGGGGCAGCCCAAGTATCCCGACATCAGTTATACGGTCTATGGGCTGCTGCGCAACGGGCGTAGCGTGTCGGCCGCCGAGGTCGTCGATGCCTGCCTGCGCGATGTGGTCCGCGCGGGGTGGTTTGCCGAGCAGTACGAGATGCGCGGCGCGCTATGTCCCTCGGGCGTGCGCCCGTCGCTTTTCGGGGCGGCCATGACGATCGACTTCACGCTGCTCAAGAACGGCTTTTGCTTCGGGGCCGGCGAGCCCGTGGCGGTGCGTCTGCCCGGCCATACGCCGGCGCTCCGCAACCTGCGGTATGGCGACCGGACGCTCGACATTGCGGCGGGGGCGGGTGACAAATTCACTTTCTCGGGCAGCTATCTCGTCGAGCCGGTGACCCGCAAAATGCGTCCGGGAGACTGCTTTCCGATCCGAGATAAGGCCTCCTCTTCCGGCAAAAAGTGACAGGGGAGGGATAAAATCCGGGCAGTGGGTCTGGTTTATCCGCCGGAAAAAGCTATATTTGCGCTCAGAGGTGTCTCCGGGCGCATTTTTTTTCGTGCCTGTCGGGTGCTGCTCAATCTAATCAACTACCAAATATCTGAAATGAAAAAACTACAATTACTGGCTGTCGGCCTGTTTGCCGTTCTCGCGGTGACTGCCCAGCAAAAGAAGGAGTACAAGACCTACATGGTCTCGAACGCCCATTTCGACTCGCAGTGGAACTGGGATGTCCAGCAGTCTATCCGCGAGTATGTGCGCAACACGGTCCTGCAGCAGCTCTGGCTGCTCGATAACTATCCAGACTACGTGGCCAACTTCGAGGGCGCGGTCAAGTACGAGTGGATGAAGGAGTATTTTCCGACCGAGTACGAGCGCGTGAAAGAATATATCAAGCAGGGTCGCTGGCACATTCCGGGTTCGACCTACGACGCCACCGACCCCAATATGCCCTCTGCCGAGTCCTTTTTCCGCAATATCCTGCTCGGCCAGCACTATTATATGGATGAGTTCGGCATCAAGTCGACCGATATCTTCCTGCCCGACTGCTTCGGGTTCGGCTACCAGTTGCCCACCATCGCCGCCCACTCGGGCGTAACGGGCTTCTCGACGCAGAAGCTGCAGTGGCGCCAGAAGCCGTTCTACGGCGATGCCAAGGTGCCGTTCAAGATCGGCCTGTGGGAGGGTGTCGACGGCTCGCGCCTGATCGCCGCGCTCGATGCGCGCGACTATAACAAGCGTTACGACGGCGAGGACATCAGCCACGATCCCGAGATCCTCGAGATGGCCAAGGACGGTTATCACAATATGGGGCTCCGCTACTACGGTACCGGTGACATCGGAGGCTCGCCGACGATCGAGTCGGTCGTTGCCGTCGAGCGCGGGATCAAAGGCGACGGCCCGGTCCAGATCATCAGTGCCGCTTCGGACCAGCTTTTCAAGGAGCTGATGCCGTTCGAGAACCATCCCGACCTGCCGGTGTTCAACGGTGAGCTGCTGATGGACGTGCACGCGACGGGCTGCTACACCTCGCAGAGCGCGATGAAAGCCTTCAACCGCCGTAACGAGCAGTTGGCCGACGGTGCCGAACGTGCTTCGGTGATCGCCGACTGGATGGGGGGGTTGCCGTATTCGCAGAAGAAGATCACCGATTCGTGGAAACGCTTTATCTGGCACCAGTTCCACGACGACCTGACCGGTACGAGCATTCCGCGCGCCTACGAGTTCTCGTGGAACGACGAGCTGATCTCGCAGACGCAGTTCAATGACGTGATCGAGGCTGCCACCGGCGCCGTGAGCCGTGAGCTCAACACGGCCGTCAAGGGTACTCCGGTCATCGTTTACAATATCCTCTCGCAGCCCCGTCAGGATCTGGTCCGGGCTGCCGTTCCGATGGCCAAGGCGCCCAAGGGCGTGACCGTCGTTGGCCCTGATGGCAAGAGCGTTCCGGCCCAGGTGGTTGCGTATGCCGACGGCGTGGCCGATATCGTTTTCTCGGCCGATGTTGAGCCGGTGAGCTATGCCGTTTACGACGTGCGGCCGGGCGGTTCGTCCAAAGCTGCTGTCAAAGCCGAGGGCAAGACCATCGAGAACAGCGTCTACACCGTGACGCTCGACGACAACGGCGACATCGCCTCGATCGTCGACAAGCGCAACGGCAAGGAGCTGGTCGAGAAGGGCAAGGCTTTCCGCCTGGCCATGTTCACCGACAACGAGTCGTTCGAGTGGCCTGCGTGGGAGATCATGAAGAAGACGATGGACGCCGATCCGGTGCCTGTGACCGAAGACGTGAAGATCACAGTCGAGGAGTCGGGACCCGCACGCGGCGTGCTGCGTGTTGACCGCAAGTTCGGTACCTCTGCGTTCACTCAGCGCATCATCCTTACCGAAGGCGCTGCCGACGACCGGATCGACGTGGTGACCGATGTCGACTGGGATAGCAAGAACGCTCTGCTCAAGGCCGAGTTCCCGATGAGCGTGTCGAACCCCGAGGCTACGTATGACCTGGGTGTAGGTACGATCAAGCGTGGTAACAACACTCCCACCGCATACGAGGTGTTCGCCCAGCAATGGGCCGACCTTACGGCTGCCGACGGCAGCTACGGCGTGTCGATCATGAACAACAACAAGTACGGCTGGGACAAGCCGAACGACAATACGTTGCGTCTCACGCTGCTTCATACCCCGAAGACCAAGAAGGAGAACTTCTGGTGGTATCAGGACACTCAGGACCTGGGGCATCATACCTTTACCTACTCGATCAGCGGCCACGAGGGTGACAACGCGACCGACATCAGTTGGAAGGCCGAGGCTATGAACCAGCCGCTGCTGTCGTTCATCGCTCCGAAGCATACGGGCAAGCTGGGCCGCGAGTTCTCGTTCGTCAAGACCAGTACCCCGCAGGTGGCTATCGAGGCCCTGAAGAAAGCCGAGAAGAGCGACGACTATGTGATCCGCCTCTACGAGACTGCCGGCCAGCCGGTAGAGAATGCCGAGGTGATCTTCGCATCGGAGATCGAGAGCGCCAAGGAGCTCAACGGTATCGAGGAGGTGATCGGCGACGTGAAGGTCGATGGCAACAAGCTGATCTTCTCGACGACGGCTTTCAAGCCCAAGACCTTCAGCGTGAAGCTCAAGGCTCCCGCAACGAAGCTTGCGGCCGCACAGAACACGTTCGTCGCACTGCCGTTCAACGACCGCGCCTATACGCCCGACGCTTTCCGCAATACGGCCAACTTCGACGGCGAGGGTAACTCCTACTCGGCCGAGCTGATGCCGGCAGAGATCAACTCGGACGGCGTGATCTTCCAGACCGGTCCGGTCGACGGTAAGCACGTGGTGAAGAGCAGGGGCGAGAAGATCGACCTGCCTGCGATGGATAAGGCCGGCAAGCTCTACCTGCTGGTCGCCGCTACCGACAAGGACCGCGAGGCTACTTTCAAGATCGATGGCAAGGAGTACACCGTGGGCGTTCCCTACTACTCGGGCTTCTACGGCCAGTGGGGCTATAAGGGCCATACGGAGGGTTACGTGAAGGATGCGGATATCGCGTTCGTCGGTACGCACCGCCACAACTATGACAAGGGTAACGAGCCGTATGTGTTCACCTACCTGTATAAGGTCGCTCTCGATGTTCCGGCCGGTGCCAAGACGCTTGAGCTGCCTGACGACCAGAACATCGCCGTGTTCGCCGCCACGCTGTCCGATAACCCGAACGACGTGATCGTATCGGCTTTCGACTCGCGCGCGCTGCCGAAAGAGACGGCTAAGTAAGCAGAACCGGTCAATATCCTGTGCGGGGCTGTGGAGCGATCCACGGCCCCGCCTGTTTTTGCGGAATGGGGTGGTGAGCAGTCCTGAGGAGAGCGGCATAGCTGTCCGGTTCCGGTAAAGTCGGGGAGAGCAACGTGATCAGTGTGAGGTAGATGAGGGCGGGCGAGATTCTGATTGTTCGTAACATACTCAGCCGGGGCCGATACCCGCTTTCGCCGGGTACGGCGGGCCGGGGGGCGCCCGGCGACGCTGTACGGCCTTCGGGATGCCTGCCGTTATGCTTTCTGTTTATTGCGTATGCGTTTTTTGCATGACTATTGATAGGTTGTATTACCTACTTTAGCAAGGAAAACATTAAAAACGACACGCTATGAACTTTCTGACAAACGACAAGCTGACCATCGTGGGGGCAGCCGGCATGATCGGCTCCAACATGGTCCAAACGGCGATCATGATGGGTCTTACGCCCAACATATGTGCTTATGATCCTTATGCCCCGGCCCTCGAGGGCGTGGCCGAGGAGATGTGTCACAGCGGTTTCGAGGGCCTCCGCCTGACCTATACGAGCGACATTGCCGAGGCGCTGAGCGGGGCCAGGTACGTCGTCTCGTCGGGCGGCGCGGCCCGCAAAGCCGGCATGACGCGTGAGGACCTGCTCAAGGGCAATGCCGAGATCGCGGCGCAGTTCGGAAAGGATATCCGCGCCTATTGTCCCGATGTGAGGCACGTGGTGGTCGTGTTCAATCCGGCCGACATCACGGGGCTCATTACGCTGGTCTACTCGGGGCTGGAGCCCTCTCGGGTCAGTACGTTGGCAGCGCTCGACAGTACGCGCCTGCAACGTGAGCTTGCGCGTCATTTCGGGATCGCCCAGGATGGCGTAACGGGCGCCCGCACTTATGGAGGCCATGGCGAGCAGATGGCCGTTTTCGCATCGACGACCGAGGTCGGGGGTAAGCCGCTCGCCGGCCTGATCGGTACGCCGGCGTTGACCGGTGAGGCCTGGGACGAGGTTCGCCAGCGGGTGATCCAGGGAGGCAAGCGGATCATCGAGCTGCGAGGCCGCTCGTCGTTCCAGAGTCCGGCTTACCTGTCGGTCGAGATGATCCGCGCGGCCATGGGGGGTGCGCCGTTCCGCTGGCCCGCGGGGGTGTATGTGTCCCGCGATGGCTTTGACCACATCATGATGGCGATGGAAACGAAGATCGATAAGGACGGGGTGCACTATAAGGTCCCGCACGGCACGGCGGACGAGATCGCCGCGTTGCGTGCGAGCTACGGCCATTTGGTGCGTCTGCGTGACGAGGTGATCGCCATGGGGGTCTTGCCTCCCATCGCCGAATGGCCCCGGCTCAATCCGCACCTGAAATGACCGGCTGCCGGTTGTTGTTATCACGCACGATGCCCGCCCAAAGCGGGCATCGTGCGTGATGTCGGGCCCGGACCACCTGCTTCGGGGGCAGGGGACCGCCTGCCGGGATCGTTGTCGGGGGATCGGGGTGGACCATCGACGGTCATCGATGACGAGAAGGTCGAACCGCTGCTCGCGTCGTTCCGCGAGCTCGACTTGCAGACCGGGCAACGGGGCCTGCGTGCCTTTGTCCGGGAGGTGTCGATCCGTTGGAGCGGGCGGCCGGAAGCTCACCGCCTCCGGAGGGGGCTGAACGGCGAGGTCGCTTAGCAGGCCGGACAGGCGGAAACACCGGCCGGACGCGTCGCAATACCTATGGTGTCGATCGGTTGTACCATGTCCGCCAGGGCGTACAGGATGGTAGCGCAGGGTGGAAGAGGTGCTCATGCGGGTAGTGTCCGAGGGGGATTTTCCGGCCGGTTCGCCAGATCATTTCGGCCGGTACCCTCCGAATCATTGCCGAATTATGGATATATGTGTTGGTTTTCTTAAAATAATTTAATAAATTGCATTCCGGAATGCGGCAGGACCGCTTCCCGCTAACTTCAAAACCACCTACTTTATGAAAAAGCTTCTTATCCTCGCCTGCCTGTGCATGGCGTGGTGTAGCCAACTAAGCGCGCAAGGCGCGCCGGACCAGGGCCGGAAGATCACCTTCGGCGATCCGTTCATTATGCTTTACGATGGGACCTACTATGCGTATGGGACTCATTCCGACAGCGGCTTCGGGGTGCTGGTATCCGATGACCTGAAGACCTGGACCCCCGGACAGGGGCTGGCGGCCGACGGCCTGGTGCTGCATAAGGACGATGTGTGGGGCGACCGCTGGTTCTGGGCTCCCGAGGTCTATCATATCGATGGCAAGTTTTATATGTATTATTCGGCAGACGAGCACATCTGTGTGGCTGTGGCCGATTCGCCGCTGGGACCGTTCCGCCAGACCAGGAAAGAGCCGATGCTGCCCGGCGAGAAAGCGATCGACAATTCGCTGTTTATCGATAAGGACGGTAAGGCCTACCTGTTTTTCGACCGCTTTCTCGATAGCGGGCTGACCATTTTTGTCGCGGAGCTGAAGAAAGACCTGCAGACGATCAGGCCGGGTACCGTACGGCGTTGTATCGGGATGTCGCAGGATTGGGAGAAGGTATGGCCCAGCGTGAACGAGGGGCCGTTCGTGATCGAGAAGGACGGGACCTACTATATGACTTATTCGGCCAACAGCTATGAGAGTCCGGCGTATGGCCTGGGCTTTGCCACGGCATCCAGCCCTGTCGGACCGTGGACCAAGTATGAAGGGAACCCGATCTTGCAGTATCCGGGCGGTCTGCAGGGTGTCGGACACAGCGCGACGTTCACCGATAAGGAAGGTGGTCTGCGCATCGTGTTCCATGCCCATGCCGACAAGGAGCGTATTCACCCCCGCGCAATGTATATCAGCACGGTCCGCTTTGAGAACCGGGATGGTAAAGAGGTGATGGTGATCGATCCCGACTATATGGTTCCCTATATAAAAGAATAGTGCCGCATAGTTGCACGAGGCAGACGCTTACCGGCCCCTCCGCTGACGGGGGCCGGTTTTTTATACCCTGAACGGGGGCTGCGGGGCAACGGGAGCTCGTTGAGCTGTGCAACCGGTTGTGACGTCTGATCCGATATTGTATATGGATTGGAACGTGGAGAGGCGGTCTATTTGTTGGGATTCTGTTTATTGCATTGCCGAATACGGATCGGATGTTCAAATGGTAATTGCGTCTTCAGTCGCGTAGTCTTGTAAAACTTCCCTTCGAATCGTAATAAATAACGATTGATGGCCCAAACCGATCCATTGGGAGAACATATAAGGTTTTAGTGCTGTGCCTTCCTATGTGTTGCGGTTACAGGGAGCTGATAGGCATAAGCGCACTTGCCGGGTATGGCAATTGCGCCGTGTGGCTGCTCCCGGTCTCCTGTACGCGGGTCGGGTTTCGATCCGCGAATCGTTTATGGTCCTGCCATGTACCCGCTGCCCTGAAAAGCGCCGTGACGTATTGTGAAAGGTCCGGTGTCGTCGGGACATGAGAGATTATTCGGGGACGTTGAGCAGGGATTGCAGCAGCTCGGGCTCGTCGGTGGTGATGTAGTCGGCGCCATGGTCGATGAGCCATCGCATGGTCGGCTCGTCGTTGACGGTCCATACGTTCACCTCGAGTCCCAGTGCGTGCGCTTCATTGAACCAGGTCTCGTGTTGCCGCATGATGCCGTGGTGGTAATCGAGTCCGGCATAGCCGGCCGCCTTGACCGCTGCCGGCGACAGATCGCCGTTGAGGTAGTAAACGCGCGCAGCCGGATCGAGGCGGACGATCTCGTCGGCCATCACCTTGCTGAACGTAATGTAATCGACCGACGGGGCCGCCGGTGAGCGGCGTACCTCGTCGAGGATGATCCGGGCTGCCTGGCGCTCTTTTTCGGGGGTGCTGTGGGCCTTCATTTCGAGGATCAGCCGCGTGTCCCGCTGCCCGGCTCCGGTCTTGAGGTATTGCCTCAGGGTCGGTAGTTTCTCTCCGTTGGACAGCCGGTGGCTGCGCAACTCCCTGTAGGGCGTATCCTCGATCCGGCGTTCGCCGATGCGGTCGTCATGGTGGATCACGGGCACGCCGTCGGCCGTGACGAGGACGTCGAATTCCGAGCCGTAGGCCCCGATGCGGATGGCATTTTGCAGGGCCCTGATCGAGTTTTGTGCTGCGCCTTCGGCTTTCCAGTAACCGCGGTGGGCGATCACCCGTGTCGCGGGTTGCGAGGCATGGCTCGCCGGGATTGCGCAGAATGCCGCAGCGGCCAGGATCATGGTAGTCAGTAGTTTCATGGTGGGTTATTTGATCAGTTTTTTCAGGATCGAAAGTTTGCCGTATGGGGCGTATCTGACCGGGAAATCGATCCGGGTCGAGGCCCGTACGACGGCGCGCAGGTTGCTGAACGTCTCGAAGCTATACCGCCCGTGGTATTTGCCCATGCCGCTGTGGCCCACGCCGCCGAATGGCAGGCGGTCGTTGGCCAGGTGCATCACTACGTCGTTGATGCAGGCGCCTCCGGAGGCTGTCCGGGCGATGGCCTGTCGCGCGGACAGCCGGGGACCGAAATAGTAAAGGGCAAGAGGCTTCTCGCCGGCATTGATGAGGGCGAGTGCCTCATCCAGCGTGTCGTAGGTGATGACGGGAAGTACCGGGCCGAAGATCTCCTGTTGCATGATCGGGTCGTCGGGCCGTACCCCCTCGATGATCGTCGGTTCGATGTAACGGTCGGCCGGGTCTACTTCGCCGCCGTAGGCGACAGTGCCCTGTCGGGCGATCAGGCCTGCGACGCGTTCCAGCGCTTCCGTATTGACCATGCGCGGATAGTCCGGGCTCTGCCGTGCATCCCTGCCGTAGGATCTCTGGATATAATGCGCGATCCGGCTGATCAGCGGTTGCCTCAACTCGCTTTGTACGAGCAGATAGTCGGGGGCAACGCATGTCTGTCCTGCATTGATCAGCTTGCCCCACGCGATGCGCCGGGCCGCAATGTCGAGATCGGCCCCGCGATCGACGATGCAGGGGCTTTTGCCTCCGAGCTCGAGTGTCAGCGGGGTCAGGAACCGGGCTGCGGCCTGCATCACGACATGGCCCAGCGCGGGACTGCCTGTGAAGAAGATATAGTCCCATTGTCGGGCAAGGAGGGCGGTGTTGACCTCACGGCCACCCTCGGCCATGGCGACGTGTGCCGGATCGAAGGCTTCGGCAACGATCTGCCGGATCACGGAGTTGACGGCCGGGACATAGGGCGATGGCTTGAGCATCGCGCAATTGCCTGCTGAAATGGCGCCTACGAGCGGGTTGACCAGCAGTTGGAACGGGTAGTTCCACGGGGCGATGACCAGGGCCACGCCCAGAGGCTGGGGAACGATGCGGCTCGAAGACCCGAACATGAAAAGCGGTGTGCCGACGCGGCGGGGACGGGCCCACCGTCGGAGCTTGCGGATGTGTAGGTTGATCTCGTTGAGGACAATGGCGATCTCGGTCATGTAGCTCTCCTGCGGTGCTTTGTGCAGGTCGGCATGGAGGGCGTCGCATAGCTCCTGCTCGTGCGCCCTGATCGCTGACCGTAAGCGTTTGAGCGCATCGAGGCGGTCGCCGATGTTGCGGGTGGCGCCGGCGGCGAAATGGGCGCGTAGCTTATCGCGCTGACTGTCAATCGTGTCGGTCGTAGGTGGAGAGGCGGTTGGCGGAGCTGTCATGGGCGTGTTGTGTTGAGAAGTGCGGGTACTTCGAGGTAGGAGCGCGGGTCATGGGAAGCCGGGCGCGGTCTTGCGGGCGGCACTGGGGCGGGCGTTTCTGGTACGGGCGGCGTCCCTGGCTGCCCGATTATTCGAGCGGATAGTTCTCGAAGTCGAACAGCGCGGTCGACAGGTAGCGCTCGCCGCCGTCGGGCAGCAGTGCGACGATCACCTTGCCGGCGTTCTCGGGGCGGCGGGCCAGCTCGGTGGCGGCCCGGAGCGCCGCGCCCGACGAGATACCCGCGAGGATACCCTCGGTGCGTCCCAGCTGGCGTGCCGTGCGGATCGCGTCGTCGCTTGCGACCTGCATCACCAGGTCGACCACTTCGGGATTGTAGTTCTGCGGGATGAAGCCGGCGCCGATGCCCTGGATCTTGTGCGGACCCGGCTTGCCGCCCGAGAGGACCGGCGAATCGGCCGGCTCGACGGCTACGACCTGTATGTCGGGCTTGCGCTCCTTGAGCGCTGCGCCCACGCCGCTCACCGTACCGCCCGTGCCGACGCCCGCCACGAAGATGTCGACCTCGCCGCCGCTCTGCTTCCATATCTCGGGTCCCGTCGTGCGCTTGTGCACGGCCGGATTGGCCGGGTTGGTGAACTGGCCGAGGATGACCGAGCCTTCGATCTCGTCCCGCAGCGCTTCGGCCCGGGCGATGGCGCCCTTCATACCCTCGGCGCCCGGCGTGAGGACGATCTGCCCGCCGTAGGCCCGCACGATCGACCGCCGCTCGACGCTCATCGTCTCGGGCATCGTCAGGATGAGGCGGTAGCCGTGTGCTGCGGCCACCATAGCCAGCCCGATACCTGTGTTGCCGCTCGTGGGCTCGATGATCGTGGCGCCCGGCCGCAGGATGCGCCGCTCTTCGGCGTCGCGGACCATGGCCTGTGCGATGCGGTCTTTGACGCTGCCGCCGGGATTGAAGCTTTCGACCTTGACAAGCATGCGGGCTGCGGCTTGTGCGTCGGCTGCATACCGGGGAATTTCAACCAGTGGCGTCTGGCCGATCAGGTCGGTGATGGAACGGGTGATCTGTGTCATGGTGTCGTCTGTTTAGGGTTCTCCGGATCATCAGCACATTCGGTGCCATACCCGGGCAAATGCGTGGGACCGGGCGAAAACCCGTTTGCGGCAGGATGGCCCGGCGCTCTCGCCTGTTGAGCAAAGATAACGCAAAATGAAGCGGGACGGACGTAATTTTTGTATATTTATAGCTAATTCACAACTAAAATTTGCAACTTATGATTCGCTTCTTATTTGCCTTTTTCTGTCTCTTTGGTATTGCCGGTCCGGGTAACGCGTTGCAGCGTGATCCGGTTGATTATGTCAATACGTTACAGGGGACCAATTCTGACTTCACGCTCACGCGAGGCAACACCTATCCGACCGTCGCACTTCCTTTTGCGATGCATACCTGGTCGGCCCAGACGGGCGAAAATGGCAGCGGTTGGAAATACCAGTATGCGTGCGATTCGATTCGAGGCTTCCAGCAGGCTCATCAGTGCAGTTCATGGACCAACGACTATTACGTCTATTCGCTGATGCCCGTTGCAGGCGAGCTGCGTGTCGACCAATACGGACGTGCTGCGAAATTCAGCCATAAGGCAGAGACTGGGCGGCCATACCTCTATTCTGTAGACTTCGATAACGGTATTCGCGCCGAGGTGGCCCCCGTCGAGCGAGGCGCTCACCTGCGGTTCCGTTTCCCGAAAGGCGAGCGGGCCTATGTCGTGCTCGATGGTTACACGGGGATGTCGGGTGTCGCGATCGATCCTTCAGGACGACGCATCACGGGTTACGTGTCTAACGGAGACATCGCCCGCCGTCTTGGATCCAAATGCTGGTTTGTCGTTGAGTTCGATGCCCCGATCCGCGCTTTCGGTACGTGGGACAATACGTCTGGCGCTACGGTAGCCGGCCGACTGGCTGATGATGGTAAGGGCAAGGGTGCCTATGTCGAGTTCGCTCCCGGGGCGACCGTCTCGGTGAAGACCGCATCCTCCTATATCTCTGCGGCGCAGGCCGAGCAGAATCTCGCAAGCGAGTTGGGCTTCCACAAGCATTTCGAGCAGACGCGCGATGCTGCCCGGAAGATTTGGAACGATCACCTTTCACGCATTCTTGTTGAGGATGACGACGAGGAGCTCATTGCCACGTTCTATTCCTGCTTCTTTCGCGCGAGCATTTTCTCGCGCAAGTACTATGAGCTTGACGCTGCGGGCAATCCTTATTACCGCAGCCCCAACGACAACGAGATTCATACGGGCTACTACTATACCGATACGGGTTTTTGGGATACGTTCCGAGCTCAGTTCCCGCTTTCGTGCATTCTCCATCCCACGATGCAGGGGCGCTATATGCAGGCGATGCTCGCCTGCAAGCGGGAGTACGGTTGGCTACCTTCGTGGTCGTTCCCCAATGAGGCGGGCAGCATGATTGGCAACCATGCCATTTCGCTCTTCGCCGACGCGTGGGCCAAAGGCATCCGTACGTTCGATCCCGCCGAGGCGTTGGCCGCCTACTACGAGGAGGCGACCGAAGACGGCCCGTCCGGTCCGGCGAGCGGCCGCAAGGGATGGAAGGAGTACTTCACGTTGGGTTATATTCCTTACCCCGATATGCGCGAGGCGACGGCTAAGACCCTCGAATACGCTTACGACGACTGGTGTGCCTACGAGTTGGCACGCCGGACGGGCAACGATTACTACCGGACGATCTTCGGCCGCCAGATGTATAATTATCGTAACGTTTTCGATCCTGCGAGGGGCTTCATGCGCGGTCGTCTCCGCAACGGCAGTTGGGTCGAACCTTTCGATCCGACGGAGTGGGGCGGTCCTTTTACCGAGGGGTGTGCCTGGCACTATCTCTGGTCGGTTTTCCATGACCCGGCGGGGCTCTCCGCGCTCTTGGGCGGTGACGAGGCATTCGCTGCGAAGATGGACAGTGTTTTTACGATCTCGAGTGACTTTAAGGTGGGTACTTACGGTTCGGTCATCCATGAGATGGCCGAGATGAAGATGGCCGACATGGGGCAGTATGCACACGGCAATCAGCCCATCCAGCACATGGTCTACCTCTATAACCACGCGGGTCGGCCGTGGAAGGCGCAGCAACGGGCGCGCGAGGTGATGACACGTCTTTACAGTTGGTCGGAGGACGGTTACCCGGGCGATGAGGACCAGGGCCAAACCTCGTCGTGGTACGTCCTGTCGGCGTTGGGTTTATACAGTGTTTGTCCGGGTACGGACCAGTATGTGATGGGGAGTCCGCTCTTTCGCCGGGCGACGGTGACGATGGAGGATGGACGCAAGTTTGTCATCAAAGCCGAGGGTAATTCGCGTGAGGCGGTTTACATCGACGGGGCGACGCTCAACGGCGAACCACTCTCCCGTACCTATCTTACCTACGACGAGATCGTCGCTGGTGGTGAGCTGTGCCTGCAGATGTCCGTGCGTCCCAATACTGGGCGCGGTACGCGGGTACAGGATCGCCCCTACTCGGTGTCGCTCGTTGCGGATACCGAATAAATCGTTTATATTACGCCGATGCCGTTTCTGTTGCTGCATTTGCCCGATGAGTTTCGCGTCGGGATTGCAGGCGAGAGGAGACCCCGAGTTGTTGAGCCGGGCATGGACTTGGCGGACCGAATTTAAAGCACGCCCTCCGGGACCCGACGGTCCGGAGGGCGTTTGGTTCGGGGGCATCCGGTCCGGATAGATACGGGGTCCGGATAGATGCGGTCGGGCCGGACTCTCGGCCGGCCC
>JAFQJK010000113.1 GCA_017415005.1 Rikenellaceae bacterium | reverse complement strand
TTGGGCAAGATATCGTACGACCGGCTCAGCGTCGACCTGCTGCCTGACCTGAACAACCCGCGCCTGTTCATCGAGCTGAAGGCCGGCGAGCTGCCGCCCGAGGAGATTGAGAAACGCTTCATCGAGCCTCTGGAAGGGCAGGTGATCCGTCAGCGCGACGTTGCCCTCGTGTCGTCCGTGACCCGGGCCGGGTCGTCGCGCGTCACTGTCGAGTACGCCTGGAAGAAAGACATGGACGAGGCGTTCCTCGACCTGCAGAAGGCGGTCAATGCCTTTGGCAAGCCGGATGGCGTCACCGAGATACAGATCACCCAGCACGATGCCAATATGGCCCCTGTCGTGCTGATCGGCCTGTCGCACGACGAGATCACCGATATGGCGACGTTGCGCGTGGTGGCCGAGAGCTATATCCGCAACGAGCTGCTCCGGCTCGAGGGCGTTGCCGACGTGACGCTCTCGGGCGATGAGCAGGCGACGCTCACGATCCATACCGATCCGTATAAGCTCAAGGCGTTCAATCTGACGGTCAACGACATTGCCGCCAAGATCACGGACAACAGCCGCGACATCTCCGGGGGCCGTGTCAGCGAGCTCGGGCTGCAATATATCGTCAAGGGCAAGAGCACGCTGACCTCTGAGGATCATTTCCGCTCGCTGATCGTGGGTTACAAGCCGATCGAGGCCGTTGCGGCGGGGCAGGATGCCGATGCTGTCGGTAAGGCACCGATCTTCCTGCGCGATGTGGCGACCGTTACGTTCCAGAATGCCCGTCCCGAGAATATCGTCCGGATCAACGGGACGCGGAGCATCGGTCTGTCGGTCTATAAGGAGATGCGCTACAATACGGTCAGCGTGGTCGATGCCGTGACCGACGAGCTCGCCCGCATCGAGCGCGCTTTGCCGGGCTATCGGTTGCAGGTGGTTACCGACCAGGGAACGTTTATTAAAAGCGCGATCGGCGAGGTCAAGGATACGGCCGTACTGGGCGTGATCCTGGCCGTGCTCGTACTTTTCGTCTTCCTTCGCCGTCTGGGCGTTACGCTGATCGTCAGCATGGCTATTCCGATCTCGATCATTGCCACGTTCAATCTGATGTACTTCAATGGTCTGACCCTTAATATTATGACGTTGGGAGGGCTGGCGCTCGGGGCCGGTATGCTGATCGACAACGCGATCGTCGTCATCGAGAGCATCTTCCAGAAGAAGGAACAGGGGCTCAGCGTCCGCGAGTCGGCCATTGCCGGGGCTTCCGAGGTGGCCGGTGCCGTGACGGCGTCAACGCTGACAACGATCGTCGTGTTCCTGCCCATTGTCTACCTGCATGGCGCCACGGGCGAGATGTTCAAGGATCAGGCCTGGACGGTGACCTTCTCGCTCGTCTCGTCGCTGTTCGTTGCGATCCTGGTGATCCCGATGCTATACGACCGGCTGTTCGGGGGCAAGCGTGCTCCCAAGCCGGTCAAGTCGGTCCAGATCCTGGGGTACGGGCGCTTCCTGCGCAAGGTGATCGACGCTCGCTGGCTGGTGATCGGCATTTCGGTCCTGCTCGTCGCGTTCGCAGGCTTTCTGGTTCCCCGCCTGGGGACCGAGTTCATGCCGCGCACCGAAGGCCGGGCTTTCAATATCAGTGTCAAGATGCCCGAGGGTACGCGCCTCGAGCGTACGTCCGCCGCGGTCGACAATCTCGAGAACCTGCTCTACGCGATCACCGGCGATACGACGCTGATCGTGTACAGCCACGTCGGGTCGGGGAGCGGCTCGCAGAACTCGGTCTTCGAGGGCGAGAACACGGCCCTGATCCGGGTGGTCCTGCCCGATGGCAATAAGCAGGAGCCCGAGGAGATCGTCGCGCATCTGATCGACGAAACGGCGGGTACCGAGGGGCTCGAGATCGCTATCCAGCAGGACGACCATTCGATGGGCGCGCTGATCGGTGGCGGCGAGGCGCCGATCGTGGTCGAGATCAAGGGCGAGGAGCTCGGCGAGCTCTCGGCGTTGGCAGCCCAGGTCAAGGAGCGCATGCTGGCGATCCCCGGCCTGTACAATGTCATTTCGTCGGTCGAGGATGGCGCGCCCGAGATCACGATCTCGATCAACCGTACCCTCGCCGGCATGAACAATATCAGCGTCGCGACCATCGTCGACCAGATCAAGCAACAGCTCGACGGCAAGGATGCCGGCCAGATGGATTACCGGGGCGAGATGCGCGACATTGTCATTAAAGTGCCCGAGATCACGCTTTCGTCGCTGGGCGACCTGACGATCAAGGGCGGGGAGAAAGAGTTCCTGCTGCGCGAGCTGGCCACGATCGAGCCGTCGGTGGCTCCCCGCGAGATTTTCCGCCGCAACCAGAGCCGGATCAGCAAGGTGCTGGCAGGTATCGGCGACGACCAGTCGCTCGACAAGATGGCCGCCAGCGTTCGCGAGACGGTGCGGGGCGTCGAGCTTCCGCCCAACTATACGATCACGGTCGGCGGCGAGGAAGAGCAGCGCCAGGAGTCGATGCGCAGTCTGATGTTCGCCCTGCTGCTCTCGATCGTGCTCGTTTATATGGTGCTGGCCTCGCAGTTCGAGTCGCTGCTGCATCCCTTTACGATCCTGCTTACCATCCCGCTTGCCGTGGTCGGCGCCATCCTGCTCTTCTGGATCACGGGCATGACGATCAATATCATGGGCGTGATCGGTATGGTGATGCTGGTGGGTATCGCGGTCAATAACTCGATCATTCTGGTCGATCGTATCGGCCAGATCAAGCAGTCGGGCGTCGACCTGCGCGAGGCGATCGTCCAGGCCGGTCAGCAACGTATCCGTCCGATCATCATCACCAGCCTCACGACGATCCTCGCCCTGCTGCCGCTGTCGCTCAGCATCGGCGAGGGGGCGGCCCTGCGGGCGCCGATGGCCATCGCCGTGATCGGCGGTTTGCTGACCTCGACGGTCATGAGCCTGCTGGTCATCCCGTGTGTCTACTACCTGTTCGAGCGGCTGAAGATGCGCGTGCTGCACCGCGACCGGCCGGCGGACAACTAAGTCGTCCTGCAGGGCGGGACCGCGGGGCGACGACGCCCTGGTGCCCCGCCTGCACGGACAGTAACCAACCTAGAAACCGGAGAGAATGAACTTCCTGATAAACAGACGAATAACGATCAGCATGCTGTTCATTGCGCTGACCCTGCTGGGTTACGTGTCGTATAAGCAGCTTGCGGTCGAACTGCTGCCCAATGCCGAGCGGCCGACGATGTATGTCCAGGTTACGGCGCCCAACGATGTCGATCCGTCGTACCTGGAGTCCCAGGCGATCGTTCCGCTCGAAGGTGCCGTGAGCATGGTCGACGGCGTGGAGAAGACCGAGTCCTGGGCCGATTCCCGGAGCGGGGTCATTGTCGTCAGCTTCAAGAAGAATGTCAAGCTGAAGTTCGCTGCGCTGCGCCTGCAGGAGCGGGTCAACGAGGCGGCGGCCGGTCTGCCCGACGGCTTCGGCATTTCGATCAGCCAGGCTGATGTGTTCAACTCCAGCAACTCGTTCATGGGGCTGCAGGTACGGGGCTCCGGAGGCGTCGATCGGGTCCGCAACGTGACCGACAAGGAGATCAAGACGGAGCTCGAGAAGGTCGATGGCGTTGCCGGGGCCGAGGTCTACGGCGGCCGCCAGAAGGCCGTCGAGATCCGGCTCGATCCTGGGGCCTGCAAAACTTATCATATTACTCCGGCGACCGTCAGCGGCCTGCTTGCCCAGAACTCCCAGGAGCGTGCCTTTGTCGGTCAGGTGAGCGACCTGAGCAACCGTTTCTACGTGCACGTCGACTCGCACTTCGGCAGCGTGTCCGAGATCGAGAACATCGTCGTGGCGCCCGGTCCTGTTCTGCTCAAGGACGTCGCTTCCGTATTTTTCGACCTCAAGGACGAGCAGTCGTACAGCCGCGTGAACGGGAAGGCCGCCGTACAGGTCAATGTGGTCAACGATGCGCAGTCCAACCAGATCGAGCTCTCGCACCGCGTGCTGCGGACCATCGACAGCCTGAACCTCAGGCTGGCCCCGCTCGATGTCGAGATCATCGTTCAGAACAATAGCGCCGAGACCATCGAGGACAATATAGACCAGATCATCGATCTTGCGCTGGTCGGCGGTCTGCTGGCCGTGTTCATCCTGTGGTTCTTCCTCAAGAATATCCGCCTGGTGCTGCTGATTGCCCTGTCGATCCCGATCTCGGTCTACGCGGCGTTCAACCTGTTCTATGCGTTCGACATTACGATCAACTCGCTCACACTGATCGGCATGGCGCTGGCGATCGGGATGTTGCTCGACAACAGCGTGGTCGTTCTCGAGAACATCTATCGCCTGTCCGGGGCGGGCTATCCCCCCGACAAGGCTGTTACGCAGGGTACGCGCGAGGTGTGGCGGTCGATCCTGGCCGCGACGCTCACGACGGTCACGGTCTTCCTGCCTTTTCTGTTCTCGGACAACTACCTGATCAAACTGATCGGGCTGCACATCGGCGTTTCGATCATCGCCACGCTCGGCTTTTCGCTCCTCGTCGCGCTGCTGTTGATCCCGATGGCGACCTATACCCTGCTGCGCGCCGGGAAGAACCGGAGCGTGTTCTATGAGAAGATCTCCGTCCGCCAGCGTCCGATCCAGATCTATATCACGCTGCTCAAAAGCAGTATGCGCCACCCCGTGCCGATGGTCATCGGGGCGTTCGTCGTGCTGGCCGTGCTGATCGCCCTGACGATGAGCCTCGATATGCAGGGCTCCAAGGAGGTCAATGCCGACCGTTTCAATATTTCGGTCTCGATGCGTGCCGGCAGTACGCTGGAGGCCACTGACAAGATCGTCCGGCAGCTTGAGGACCGGCTGGGGGAGGTTCCCGAGAAGAAAGACCTGATCTGCCAGGTCGAGGAGACCAAGGCCAACCTGACGCTGATCCTCCAGGAGGACTTCCGTAATATCCGGGGGCGCAAGATCGAGGAGATCAAGGCCAATGTGCAGCAGCTTATCGGCGGTATCGAGAATGTCGATATCCGCCTGTCCGACCCTATTGCCGAGAACCAGCGCGGAGCCATGAGCGGCCTGGGCAGCTTTCTGGAGCTGCTTGGGATCGGGAACAACCAGGAGCGCATTGTGATCAAGGGTACCGACTTCGAGCTGATGGAGATGACGGCCCGCGATCTCGGATATTATGTCGGCGAGCTCGAGTGCGTCCAGTGGCACTGGGTATCGTCGCCCGGCCGGCAGCCCGAACTCCGGCTCAATTTCGACCCGCTGCTGCTGACCTCGTACGAGATTTCGCGCGGCAATCTCGAGTCGGGCCTGATGGGGCTGAACACCGAGACGAATTCCCGGGTCCAGCTGAAGGTCGGGACTGAGGATTACGATATCATTGTCCGCCAGAATACGACCGAGGAGGAGGATGAGCAGGCCGAGAAGCGTGCCCGCCGCGGGAAGACGGTCGAAGATCTTCGTGCCGTGCAGGTGCCCGATGCCAATGGTGGCCTGCACGATCTGCAAAGCCTGACCGATTTCCGGTACGGCTGGGGCATATCGCGTATCCGGCGTGTCGACCGTGACAAGCAGATTGAGATCTACTACGCCTTCGACTGGAGCGCCCAGGAGTCGCGCGATCTGCTCGAAAGCTACCGCACCGAGATCGATGAGCTTGTCTCCAACTACAACCTGCCCAACGGCGTGGCCATCGAGGTCGTGCATGAAGAGAGCACGCTGGGCGACTTCAATTTCCTGATCCTGGCCGCTTTCATCTTTATCTTCATGATCCTGGCCTCGGTTTTCGAATCGGTCGTCACGCCCTTTGTCCTGTTGTTCACCATCCCACTGGCAGCCATCGGCGCGCTTGCCGCGCTGCTGTTGGCCGGGCAACCGTTATCGAGCGCCAGTACCTACATCGGGTTCCTGATCCTGCTGGGCGTGGTGGTCAACAACGGCATCATCCTGATCGACTATGCCAACGTACTGCGCACCCGCGGCTACCGTCGCAACCGGGCGCTCGTCATGTCCGGTCTCTCGCGTATCCGTCCGATCCTGATCACTTCGATCACGACCATCGTGGCGATGCTACCCATGGCCATGGGCCGGTCCGAATATGCCGGGGCCATCGGAGCTCCGTTCGCCATCACGGTGATCGGCGGCCTGTCGTTCTCGGCTCTGCTGACGCTGATATTCATCCCGACTGTCTGTGTCGGCCTCGAGAACATGCTGGCCTGGTATCGCAAGCTGTCCGTGCGCACCTATATCGTTCACGGCGTCCTGTTCGTTACGGCCGTGACGCTGATCTTGCTGCGCGTGCATGGGATGTGGTGGCGGATCGGCTACCTGATGCTCGCTGTCGTGCTGATCCCGGGCGTTACCTATTTCGCCCAGACCAGCCTGCGCCGTGCCAGGACACGCCTGATCGCACCCGATGACGACCTGGTGATCTCGATCCGCAATCTGGTCAAGATTTATGACTGGCAGGGTCGTTTTGCCCGTCAGTGGGTCGGGGGCATCAAGCTGCGCCACCGGCTGGGTCTGGGGGGTGTCTACCACAGTCTGCGCGATTTCGTCGGCCTGATCTGGCAGGTGGGCATGCTCGGCTTCCTGATTTACTTCACCTATTTTTACCTTGAGAGCGGGTGGTGGATCTTCGTGTTCTCGTTCGCGATCTATGCCATCGTGATGAACCTGTGGAATGCCGTCCGCCAGTATATTGCTCACCGCTGCGGCAATACGCGCAGGTTGCGGGACGTGGCCTTGTTGGTCTTTTGGGGCTTGCCGCTGGTCATTCTCTACCTGCTCTCGACCAAGCTTTCCACGACCAGCGTTGTCGTGGTCATCGGACTGCTCTGGATGTTGGCGCTGGCGATCCGGATGACCTCCGACTACCTCTACGGTAACAACGTCAATATCGAGCGGGTCGAGGGTCGCTGGGCCGGTTTCCGGCGCTGGTTCTTCCGTTTTGTCAAGAGCGTTCCCGTGATCGGGCGCCAGCGGCGGCCGTTCAAGGCGCTCAAAGGCGTGTCGTTCGATATTCACACGGGTATGTTCGGTCTGCTTGGGCCTAACGGCGCCGGCAAGTCGACGCTGATGCGTATCGTGTGCGGTATTCTCGAGCAGAGTTACGGCACGATCTGGGTGAACGGGCTCGACACCAAAGAGTACCGTGAGGAGCTGCAGAGCCTGATAGGTTTCCTTCCCCAGGAGTTCGGTACTTATGAGAACATGAGCTCATGGGACTTCCTTGACTATCAGGCGATGCTCAAGGGGATCACGGACAGCGCAGTGCGTCGCGAGCGTATCGAGTATGTGCTCAAGGCCGTGCATATGTACGAGCGCCGCGATGCGAAGATCGGTTCGTTCTCGGGCGGTATGAAGCAGCGTATCGGCATTGCCCTGATCCTGCTCCATCTGCCGCGCATCCTGATCGTCGACGAGCCGACGGCCGGCCTCGATCCGCGCGAGCGCATCCGTTTCCGCAACCTGCTGGTCGAGCTGAGCAAGGACCGGATCGTGATTTTCTCGACCCATATCATCGAGGATATCGCCAGCTCGTGCAATCAGGTGGCCGTGATCAACAAGGGTGAACTGAAGTACTATGGCGAGCCCAACGATATGGTCCATATCGCTAATGGTAAGATCTGGCAGTTCGACATCGATCCCGACGCGTTCGAGCGGCAGCTCGACAAGTCGCTTGTCGTGCACCATATTCAGGACGGTACGATGATCCGTGTGCGTTACATTGCCGAGGAGCAGCCTTATCCGGGCGCTGTCCGGGTCGAGCCCAACCTCGAGGACGCTTATTTGTGCCTGCTCAAGAACATGTAATTCTAAAGCCCTATGACGCTGAAATCTTATTTGGACATACTGCCTCGGCTGGTCAGATATAATCTCCAGATCATTTTCGCCAACAAGTTTATCTGGTTCCTGCTCACGGCCCTGGTGTTTTTTGGCTATTTCATGTACCGGACGGCTTACCAGGCTGACGATATCAACGAGGGGACGGTTTACGGGATCATGCTCCTGCCGGCATTCCTGCTCGTTTTCTATCCGGCCGTGTTCGGTATCCAGAATGACGAGGATAACCGCATCCTCGAGATCCTGTTCGGTATTCCCAATTACCGCTACAAGGTCTGGATGGTCCGCCTGCTGATCATCTACGTGGCCGTATTCGTCATTTTGGTCCTGTTCGGCTATATCGCCGTCTTCATGCTTTATCCGATCAATCCGTTCGAGATGGCCTTCCAACTGATGTTCCCTGTCCTGTTCCTGGGCAATCTGGCCTTTCTGATCTCAACACTTACGCGCAGCGGCAACGGTACGGCTGTGCTGATCATCATTGTCGGGGTCGCTCTCCTGATCCTGCCCATGTTCGGCCAGTTCGGCTGGACCTACTCGCGTTCGATGTGGTTCCCGTACCTCAATCCCTTCGAGCTGCCGGGGTATACGCATCCCATGATCTGGGATGCGACCATCCTGAAGAACCGGGGTTTCCTACTGGCGGGGGCTGTGATTTGGATGATGCTGGGCCTGCTCAGCCTGCAAAAGCGCGAGAAGTTCGCCTGATCCCGTGATCGGGCTGTCGATTACCGGCGATCCTTTCGGCGAGGGTCGCCGGTTCGTTTCGGGTTGGCAGGGAACCAGCCGCGGGCCACGCGGCCGCTCTGCTCGAACAGTTCCTTGATGGTCCACAGCGAGGTGAAGCCCAGCACTCCGGTCAGTGCGGCCCACATGACCTCCCTGCAAAACAGCGATGCCACGATACAACCCAGGCCGAGCAGCAGGAACACCCACCAGCACCGGGTACCGAACCAGTATTCCGCTTTGATGACGATCGGGTGGAACACTCCGATGATGAGGAAGGTCCCGAGGCCGATCACGATGCCTTCGAGATGATAAGTCGCAATGAATTCCATAGGTTGATCGGGATAAACGGCCATGGACGGCGCGTGCTGTCCATGGCCGGGATTAAACAAAACTTACGGCGATATGCGGGCGTGCGGGTACATGTTTACATGGCAAATTTGACGCCGAAGAAATAGGTCCGGGGCAGGGCAGGGCCATAGATATACTTGGCATCGCGCGAGGCCCCCTTATCGAGATCCGGCTGGAAGCTGTCGAAGATGTTCTTGACCCCGCCGCTCACCTCGAGCGAGATGTTCTGGGTCAGGGCGAACGTGTACGCCAGCCTGAGACCCATGTCCCAGAAGCTGCGGGTCTTGGTCAGCGCGTCCTCGCTGATGTAGCCTTCGAAGTGCGGCACCAGCATATTGCCCGTATAGTTGCCGTACACCGATGCGTTGAAGCGCTTGAGGAATTGGTAGCTGACACCTGCGTAACCGTAGTTGTCCGGCGTGCGCAGCATCCGGCGCACCGGTACGACGTTCGGGTTCTCCGACCATGCGTGCGGCTCCTTGTAACGGCTTTGCTGCAGCGTGTACCCGGCTTGTATAGTCACTTTCCCGTCGAACGACAGCTCCCCCTCGAGGTTGATCCCCTTGACCTTGGCGCCCGATGCGTTGTACCGCTCGAGGATCAGGTTGCCTCCCGCATCGTGCCCGCTCTCGCGCAGCGCGAAGACATTGCGCAACGTAGTGTAGAATCCCTCGATCAGCAGCGAGCCCCGGTTCCTTTCCCAGGTACCCGTCAGGTCGACCGACGCGCTCAGGCTGTGCGAGTACTCGGGCTTAAGGTCGGGTGCCAGTACGATCAGCGCCACCTCGTTGCCGACAGCCGCCACGTGCAGGTCCTCGTCATAGGCCTGGGGAGCGCGGTATCCGCTCGAGTAGCTGGCCCTCAGGGCCACGATCGGGTCGGGCGTGTAGCGCACGCTCACGCGCGGGCTGAATACGGGATCGTCGATCCGGTTGTTTTTGTCGAGGCGTCCGCCGACCAGCAGGCTCAGCCGCTCGTTCTTCCATTCGTTCTGCAGGTAGCCGCCGTACGTGATGCTCAGCTGACGCATATCGCGATCGTACCCGAGCATCTGGTCGTGCAGGTTGTTACGGTTGTATTCGAATCCCACCGTCAGCTCCGAGGGCATGAACCACAGCCGGTTGAACGAATAGGCATACTGCGTGCCGCCCGAAAACGTTTTGTCCGAGGTGTGTCCGTAGGCGTCCGGGTTCTGGTTGGTCCCGAAATAGCTGTCCCGGTCGATCCCCTGCATTGCAGCGTAGACCTCGAACTTATGGCGGTAGTCTTTCGAGAAGAGGGCGAAGCGCAGGCCGCCTCCGTTGATACCGTGGCGCAACTGCTCGGCAATGTCTGCTTCGTGGGGCGGCCGGTCCATCAGGTTGCCGCCCCGGCGGAACTCGCGTATATGGTGGTATTCGGCCGTCAGCTTCGAGTAAGCGCCGGTCTTGTAGTACCCGCGGAATCCGATGGTCTCCGACCGCAGTCTGGGTATCTCCGAGAATCCGTCGTTGTCGCGGTCATAAGCCTCGCGGTCGCGGATCATCCCGAACACATAGACTCCTGCCCGGTAGTCGTCCGAGACGAAGGCCCCGTTGAGCGTCGTGTTCGCATCGAACGACTTGCCCCCGATGATATTGGTCGTATTGGCCAGCGAGAGCGTGTTGCGCACGGGCTCCTTTGTGATGATGTTGACCACGCCGCCTATGGCGTTCGAGCCGAACAGGGCCGATCCGCCGCCGCGCACCACTTCGACGCGCTCGACCATGCCCACGGGCAATTGTTCGAGACCGTATACCGTGGCCAGCGAGCTGAAGATGGGGCGCGAGTCGAGCAGTATTTGCGAGTACTGGCCCTCAAGGCCGTTGATCCGGAGCTGGGGTACGCCGCAGTTCTGGCAGCTGAACTCGACCCTGAGCCCCGGCTTGTAGTTGAGCGCTTCGGCCAGGTTGTTCGAGGCGGTCGTGGCGAAGGTCCTCTCGCCGACCACGTTGACGATGGTCGAGGCTGTCCGCCGGCTGCTTTCGTTCCGGTTGGCCGATACGACCACCTGGTCGACGGCTATATTGTCCTCGCTCAGCGTGAAATTGACCTCCTGTGTCTTGCCTTTCCTGAGGTCGGTGGTCATCTCTGCGGTCCGGTAGCCGACCGATGAGGCCGACAGCGTGATCTTGCCTTCGATCGGGATGTTCTTGAGGAAATAGTGCCCTGTGGCATCGGTCATCGTGCCGAGTGTCGTGCCGTTGACCGTGATGGTCGCGTACGGGATATGTTTTCCGGATGCAGCGTCGACGACGTGTCCGGCGATATTGGTATCGGTGGTTCTGTGCTGGGCTGAGGCTATGGCGCACCATGTGGCCAGAAGGAGCGTGAGCAGCCCTTTCGGTCTGAAGATCATAAGTTGGTTTTGGTGGGTGAATACTCGATGGGGATGCCGGACGCGCACAGGTGTTGTGTTCCGCGCCGGACGGGATCATTCAACCCGCGCAGGGAGGTGCTCTGAGGCCGTAGCAGACGGGTCGCCGGTAGTCGCCCTCTTTATCTTCCGCCGGTTTGTTGGTGCCGATCAGCTTACGATATACATGGGGCAGGGTGGCCGGCCCCGCTACGGCGAACAGTAAGGCCGTCAGTTGCTGGATCAGCAGGAACGCGGTGGCCGGGTGGGTGTGCCCCGGATTTGAGACCGTGCCGGCCGCATAGGGATGCGAATGGACGATCCGCTGGTTGCCGATGAGGTGAACGTGCGGAAACATCGTAGCGCTTCCGCAGTAGCCCAGGAAGAGCAGCAACAGGCAGAGGCGCGGCAGGATATGTTTTTGCGGTTTCATCGATCGGCTGTCGTCTCGTTTCAGGGTACAAAGGTACTCCTTTTGGAACGGATGTAAAATACCTGAAAATCGGTAAATTTGACTCGCGCGATCAAGTACGGTGGATTCTTTGCCGTTGCATGTTTCCCGGCAGTCATGGCTGTGTGCCGCAGGATTTCGATTATCTTTGCAGACCCCGTGGCCCGTGAATTGCGTCTTTCTGTCGTCAACAGTTCTATTCTTCATTGATTATCCCGTTTTGACCATGAAAACATTGCTTTCTTCTTGTTTGATCCTATCGTTCTTTCCATAGGTATGGCCGGGTGCGCTTCCCGTGGGGGCGGTAATGCCCTGGGACGGCTCGACTCGGCCGTGGCCGGCCGGGGCGTCGGCGGTGTCCGCGACGGTCATGGTTGCCTGACTGCTGCAGGCTATGCCTGGTCCGAGGTCCGTCAGGATTGCATCCGTCCGTTCGAGCAGGGTGTCAAGATGGTCCCCGCCGACGATCCCGGGGCGGTGTTCGCGGGTTATATCGTGTTCAGCCTCGATTCGCTGCAGGCCGAGCTGTTCCTGCCCGGCGATTCCGTGGGTGTGGTCCTCGACCGGCGTCGGTTGCCGGGAGGCGGCTCGGCCTGGAATCAGGAGGACGATGACACGAAAAACGTGCGCCGCGTCGACGGCCGATGGATCATCGAACAGCGCGGGCGCTTGCTGTACCGTCAGGATACGACCTCGCTCCCGATCTATGCCGTGTTCCAGGGGCGCGACAACCGGGGCGGTCCTTCTTGCCGGGTCGATGTTACCTTCTGCCCGGTAACCGGAACAGCCGTCGTCGGGTATGACGGCCAGACCTATGCGCTGCGGCAGTACGTGACCGGGTCGGGATACGGTTACCGGAACGATTCGGTCGATCTGCGGGGCAAGGGTGCGGAAGCCACGCTGACGCTGCCCGGAGCGGTTCTGATCCGGCTCGAACAGCAGGAGGACTGACCGCCTGCGCTACAAGGGGCAAAGCCCGGAGAAACGTTTTCTCCGGGCTTTGCCTGTTAATAGGGCGGGCCCTCCGGCCCAATGACTTGTCGATACAATGCGGCTTTCTATCGGTCTGTTTGCCGGTTTTGTCTTTTATTGGGAGCCGGCTGCCTTTTTTGCGTATGAAAATTCGTAAACTTGCGCTGTAATGTTTAATTTGGATAGACAAATAAACTATGAGCCCACTATGCGTTCGACTATGACGACTACCCCCAGGTCAATAGGCATATTATTGCTATTGCTGACCGTCAGTCTGCCATCTGCAGCACAGCTTCACACGATCAAACCGGACACGACATCGCTGGGTAAGGCCCGCCAGCGTGTTCTGCAGGCCTATGTCAGCGGGGTGGGCGAGCAGCTTGCCGTTTTCACGGGCAGGCTCGAGCGCGAATATCCGGGCAACTACCTCGAGCCGCCTTATTTCAAGACCGGCGGGATGATGCCCGGTACGGTCTGGTACGACGGTCTCGAATATCCGGGCCTGTTGCTCCGATACGATAAGGTCCGGGATCATGTCGTTATCCTCAGTCCCGATTCCTCCCGGAAGATCGTGTTGCTCTCCGAGCGCGTCAACCAGTTCTACCTGCAGGACCATCTGTTTGTCCGGTTGGTGCATGACAGCACGCCGGGTTGCCCTGCCACAGGCTTCTATGCCCTGCTTTGCGATGGCGATGCCCAGCTCATCATGGGCGTCAACCACGCCCGTTTCAACGAGAATGTCGGCAGCCGCAATACGACCAGCCATGCGGTCAGCTATACGCTGGTCGATGCCCGGAAGTTCTATGTCTGGCGCAACGGTCGCTACCATCAGCTCCGGTCGCCCCGCGACCTTGCGAAGATCTTCATCGATCGGGAAAAAGAGCTGAAAGCGTACATCCAATCCCACCATATCCGTTTCAGCTCCGACAATTATGAGGAGCAATTTACGGCCTGCATCGACTATCTGAACACTCTAACCCGGTAAATGATGAAGATATTCCTTCCCCTGATGGCCGCTTGGGTATGTGCCGGTCTGACCTGGGCCCAGCAGCCGCAACGGGCGTCGTTGACGATCGACCTGGATCGTGTAGGACTGGACAGCCTGGTTTCGGTTATCGAGGCCCAGTCAGACTACCGTTTTTTTTACGACCCCGGACAGATGAGATCGCTCCGCCTGACGGTCCGGGCTGTCGGTGGCTCGCTCGACGCCGTGCTCCGGCAGGCGTTCCGCGACACGAAGGTTTCGTATGCGGTCGATCGTAGCGGGCACGTTTTTCTGGCCCAGCACTATGTGATGCGCACGCTGCTGCCCGAGAGCCTGATCGCTGCCGCGCAGGGTGAGGGTGTTGTGCCTCAGGTTGCCGACAGCGTCCCCGTGATCGCGGAGAATACGCTGAACCAGGAGGTGTTCCTGCAAAAGGTCGAAAAACAGGTCGAAGCCCCGGAAAGCCGGATCTTCCTGTTCGGCTCCCCGCTGCGCGATACGACGGGCCGCGCCGAGCTGACCGGCCGTATCGTGGATGTCAAGACGGGCAGCCCGATCGCCGGCGTTGTCGTTCTGGCCGAGGACGGTAAGCGCGGTACGGCCACCGATGTGCAGGGCTTCTATCGCCTTGTGCTGCCCAAGGGCTACCATGTTATCGATATCAAGCAGATCGGTATGAAAGACACGCGCCGCCAGGTGCGCCTGTATGCCAACGGCCGGATCGACGTGGCGATGGAAGAGGAGGTGCAGTCGCTGCAGGAGGTCGTGGTGTCGGCCGACAAGCTTACCAATATCCGCAGTACGGTGCTCGGCGTCGAAAAGCTCCGGATGAAGGATGTCAAGAACGTGCCGACGGTTTTCGGCGAGTCGGATATCCTGAAGCTGGTGCTTTCGCTCCCCGGCGTCAAATCGGCCAGCGAGGCCTCCAGCGGTTTTAACGTGCGTGGCGGCTCGACCGACCAGAACCTCATGCTGTTCAATGATGGTACGGTCTACAATCCGTCCCACCTGTTCGGCTTCTTCTCCGCGTTCAATTCCGACATCGTGCGCGACATCGAGCTCTACAAGAGCAGCATCCCGGTCAAGTACGGCGGCCGCCTGTCGTCGGTGCTCGAAGTCAATACGCGCGAGGGCGACATGAAGAAGTTCGGCGGTTCGGCCGGTATCGGCGTACTGACCACGCGCGTCAATATCGAAGGCCCGATCGTCAAGGACAAGACCTCTTTCATTCTGGCTGGCCGTACAACCTATTCCGACTGGATACTGGGCATCCTGCCTGAGAAGTCCGGTTACCGTCGCAGCTCGGCCAACTTCTACGACTTCAATGCCCAACTGACCCATAAGTTCAGCGAGAAGAGCCAGATCTACCTGAACGGCTATTACAGCCGCGACCGCTTCCGCTTTAACAGCGATACGCTGTACCGCTATTCGAACGCCAGCACTTCGATCAAGTGGCGCTGCATGTTCACGCCCAAGTTCGTCGGGGTCTTCACGGGTGGCTACGACCGCTACGAGTATTCGGTCCAGGACAAGACAACCCCGGTCAATGCCTACCAGTTGACCTTCACCAACCACCAGACCTATGCCAAGGCCGATTTCACCTCGTACCTCGGCAGCGACCATGTGCTCAACTACGGTGTCAACACGATCTTCTACGCCCTGTTCCCCGGTTCCTACAAGCCGTACGGATCGGCCTCCCTCGTGCGGCCCGACGTGCTCGGGCGTGAGAACGCGCTTGAGAGTGCCGTCTACATCGGCGACGAGTGGAATGTCTCGCCCAAGCTATCGGTCAACCTGGGTCTCCGCTACTCGATGTTCAACGCTATGGGGCCCCGCAGCTATTACAGGTACATGGACGGCGTCCCCAAGACCGAGAATACCATTACCGATACGCTGTCGGCCGGCAAGGGTCAGGTCTTTAAAACATACCATGGTCCCGAGATACGGGCCTCCGTGCGCTATGCCCCGACCAATACCTTCTCGATCAAGGCCGGTTACAATACCCTGCGCCAGTATATCCATATGCTCTCCAACACGACGGTCATGTCTCCGACCGATACGTGGAAGCTTTCCGATGCCAATATCAAGCCCCAGCGCGGCGACCAGTTCTCGCTGGGCCTCTATAAGAACTTCACCCGCAACTCGCTCGAGGTCTCTCTCGAGGGCTATTACAAGCGGATCAAGGACTACCTCGACTACCGGAGCGGTGCCGTGCTGGTCATGAACCACCATATCGAGACCGATGTGGTCAACACGCAGGGTAAGGCCTATGGGGTCGAGCTGATGCTCAAGAAGACCGCCGGTAAGTTCAACGGCTGGGTCAGCTACACCTATTCCCGGATCCTGCTTCGCCAGAACGACCCCAACGTGTCGATGCTGATCAACGACGGCAACTGGTATCCGGCCAATTACGACAAGCCCCATGAGTTCAAGTTCGTCGGTAACTATAAGGTGACCCACCGGTTCAGCTTCTCGCTCAACTGCGATTACAGTACCGGGCGCCCGATCACGCTGCCGGTGGCCAAGTACGAGTATGCCGGCGGCGAGCGCGTCTATTTTTCGGACCGCAACGCCTACCGGATTCCGAATTACTTCCGGCTCGACGTTTCGTTCAATGTCGAGACCGGGCATAAGCAGACCCGTGCTGTCCGCGGCTCGTTCAATGTCGGCATCTACAACCTGACGGGCCGCAAGAACGCCTACTCGGTCTATTACCTGACCGAGGACGGTAAGATCAATGGCTATAAACTATCCGTGTTCGGTTGCCCGATCCCGTACATCACTTACAACCTGAAGTTCTGACCCCGATCCGACAGCCTTCCCGGCCAATTACCGGCCGGGAAGGCCCGGCCGGCCGGTTCCTCGTTCTCTTCGCGACTTCGCCTGGCTGCCACTCTCACTCGTTCCACCCGTTCACCACTATTCCCATTCAATGATGAAAACTCGTTTCCTGTCTGTGTCGTTGCTGCCTTTGTCTCTCTTGCCTGCTTATTTCCCGGAAGAACAGCAAGAGCCCCGGACATGGTCCGGTTTCGCCGTGGGTGCCGCCCGTCTGACCGATGCCGAGCGTATAGCGGCAGCGTATCTGTCACCGCGTTCGGTCCGCGCTGTCAATGGCCGGTTCGGTGTGGATCACACCTATGGCGGCACAAAGAACAAGCCTCTGGACAGGCCCGACGACCGCCATCGATAAGCCGATCAACCATACATAAATATGATTATAATGAGAGGGATAAGACCGATAAGAACAAAATTCGCGCATGCCGTATTCGAGGGGCTGATTGTGATGGCAATGGTTGCATGCATTACACCCTATGATGCTTCCGGGGACCTGCAGGGGCTGACCAACCTGCTGGTCGTCGAGGGGACGATCTCGGGCGGCGAGGACGGTACGACGATCCGGTTGAGCCGTACCGTGCCGGTCGGCCAGTCGTATACCTACACGCCCGAGACGGGTGCTACGCTATGGGTCGAGGCCGAGCGCACGGGACAGCGCACCGACCTGCGTGAATCCGGCAACGGCAATTATCAGGCTGTGCTCACGCTCGACGTGAACGACCGCTACCGCCTGAGCATCCAGACCCGTGACCGGACCCTCTACCAGTCCGAGTATACCGCGGTACTGGACGCTCCGGCCATCGATTCGGTCTATTGGGACCGCGACGGTGATGCCGGCGTACGCATTTATGTCGACACGCACGATCCGCAGAACCGGACGCAGTATTACCGCTGGGAGTTCGACGAGGACTGGGAGTTTCACTCCTATTATGAGTCCAAGCTCGATTACGACTGGGCGACCGGCGAGTATTTCGACCGGCCGGCCGACCAGGGCGTCTATTATTGCTGGCAGCAGGCCGCCTCGAATACGATCGTTACGGGGACGACCGATAAGCTGGTCGAGAATGTCGTTTCCCGCAAAAAGGTGCATACGATCAAATACCGCGACTGGCGCCTGTCGTATATCTACCGGATCCGTGTACGCCAGTACGGACTGACCAAAGAGGCCTATGAATACTGGCAGACGCTTGAGAAGAACACCGAGGGCCTGGGCGACCTGTTCGGTCCGCAGCCGAGCAATATGACGAGCAATATCGTGTGTGCGAGCGATCCGTCGACCCGGGTGATCGGATACATCAGTGCCGGTATACCCACCACGAAAGACCGGTACATCGAGAATACCGAGGTCGCTCCGTGGGTCCCGGCCGACACCATCGCCGACCTGCAGATCGTTCCGAAGGATACGCTCAATCTCCAGCCCATCAGTGACAGCATCGAGGTACTCCTCGAGGCGGGTTACCTGCTCATCTCCTGGATACATCCTGTGCCGGGGTCCGATGAGGTCGACCTGTACTATGCCCCGAGGGTGTGCTCAGACTGCCTGATCAAAGGCAATAAGAACAGGCCTTCCGATTGGATTAACGAGCACCAGTGATAATTATGTTTCCAGGTGCAGAACGATCGATTCGGTCCGCGTGCGCTACGGTTGCCTGTCAGCCCGGCCCTGCGCTCCTCCGTGCCCCCTCGGTCCGTACGCGGGCCGGTTGGCCGACGACCGAGTGAATGAACCAAAATACCGAGCTATGAATACGAAATTTGTGATTTGTGTCGGCGCATTGCTTGCCGTCGGAGTCTGCCCTCCGGTCGTTTCGGCGCAGGAGTCTGTCGGCACTCTGTTCGAGCGGCATGTGTACCCCGGGCTCCAGGAGAAGCTCTATGTGCATACCGACCGTGACGATTATCTGGCGGGTGAGCGGGTCTGGATGAAGCTCTACTGCGTCGATGCGGCCCGCCATTGTCCGGCCGACCTGAGCCGCGTGGCCTATGCCGAGATCCTCGATGCCTCCGACACACCGGTCTGCCAGGTCAAGCTGGAGCTGTCCGGCGGCCTGGGCTCCGGCAATTTTTGGCTTCCTGTGACGCTTCCCTCGGGGAGCTACACGCTGCGCGCCTATACCAACTGGATGAAGAACCAGGGTGCCGAGCTGTTCTTCGATAAGCCGATCCGTATCGTCAATGCCATGAGCGCCCGCCAGGATGAAGCTTCCCCGGTGGCTCCCGCGGGTCCCGCCTACGACATCCAGTTCTTTCCCGAGGGGGGCGATCTGGTGACTGACTTGGAGAGCACGGTCGGTTTCCGGGCTGTCGACCGTTACGGCCGCGGTGTCGATGTCTCCGGTTTCGTCGTTTCATCCCAGGGTGACACGGTTTCCCGATTCCGGACCCGGAAGTTCGGGCTGGGGCGTTTCGACTTCATGCCGCTCCAGGGGCTGGAATATATGGCTGTGGTCGAGGTTCCGGGCGGCCAGCGGCTCCATCTGAAGCTCCCCGCTATCCGTCCCGAAGGTTACGTCATGAAGCTGTCCGACCTATCCGCCGACCGGCTCGCGATCGATATCTCTTCCTCGTTCGTGCTGACCGAGCGGCCCCTTACACTGCTTGCGCACGATCGGGGACAGGTCGTGTACGAGGGCCGGATGCGCATCCGGAACGGGCAGGCCCGCTTTGAGGTGGATAAGAGCCGGTTCCGTCCGGGCATTGTCCATTTCACGCTGTTCGATGCCAACCGCCGTCCCCGATGCGAGCGGCTGTACTACGCCGCCGGGATGCCCGGGCAGATGGCTGTCAGCATGGCTACGGACCGTTCGGAGTATGGCTTGCGCGAGCCCGTGTCCCTCGAGCTCCGGGGGGCCGACTCGGCCTTTATGTCGCTTTCGGTCTACAACCTCGACGGCGAACCTGTCGACGAGGCAGATATGCTCTCCTACCTGATGCTCACCTCCGAGCTGGGCACCGTCGAGTCGCCGGGCTACTATCTGGGTGCCGAGAGTGCCGAGCTTGCGCACGACCGCGACAACCTGATGCTGACGCACGGCTGGCGCCGTTTCGATTGGAAGCGTATCCTGGATGCTGACAGCGCCGCTGTGTGGACATATCTGCCCGAGCGCGAGGGACATCTCGTCTCGGGACGAGTGACGGGGCCGCTGCCCAGGGAACGTCTGAAAGACATTCCCGTCTACCTGTCCGTCCCGGGCCCGATGCTCAATGTCTATACGACAAGGACGCGGGACGGGGGCGAGTTCCTGTTCAATGTGCTTCATTTCAATACGGGCAGCAGCCAGCTCGCCGTCGAGCCCGAGGCCTCGGTCGATTCTGCGCTGCGCATCACGCTCCGCTCGCCCTTCTTTGAGGAGTATGCGCAGCGTCCGCATGCGCCGTTCGAACTGTCCGACAGTGCTGTGCAGTCGATCATCGACCGGAACATCTACATGCAGGCCCGTAATCTCTATGCGCCAGTCCAGCCTTCGGCCGTCCCCGTCGACCAGGGACGCTTTGCCTGCGATTATCGGCCGCATTCGACCTTCATGCTCGACGATTATACCCGTTTCCCGCTGATGTCCGAGGTCTATACCGAGTTCATCTCCTCAGCCCGTTTCCGGCAAGTGAACGGCTATCAGCAGGTATTCGTAACGGGGGATATGGCCAAGGAGGGGTCGTACGAGACGCCGGGCCTCGTCCTGCTCGACGGGGTGAGGATCACCGATCCCGGGCAGATCTACCGGTACGATCCGCTCAAGGTCAGGAAGATCGAGAATTTCCAGAGTATCTACGTACGGGGCAACAGCGCTTTTTATGGCGTGTCGAGCCTCTCGACACCCGAGGGCAACCTGCCGGGCTTTACGCTGGCTCCCCAGGTGCTGATGGCCGACTATGCGTCGCTGCAGCCGCACATGGAGTTCTTCGCGCCGCGCTACGCGTCACCCGAGGCGCGTGGTTCGCGCCTGCCCGATTTCCGCAACGTGATGTACTGGGCTCCCGATATCCGTACGGGAGGCGACGGCCAGGCCCGGCTGACGTGGTATACTTCCGATCTGGCGGGAGAGTATGTCGCCGTGCTGCGGGGTATCTCTGCCGACGGTCGTCCCATCAGCCAGACCTTGCGGTTCTCGGTTCGGGAGTGACCGCTTACTGATAGCTCGGAAAAGGCAACGGCGTCGGGATGCTCCCGGCGCCGTTGCCTTTGATAGGTTGTGGCGATCAGTAGTTCGTCTTCTTCGGCTCGAAGTAGGCCTGCGGATGGGCGCATGCGGGGCAGGTCTCGGGCGCTTCCTTGCCCGAGTGTACATAGCCGCAGTTACGGCACTGCCAGAGGATCTCCTCGTCGCGGCTGAACACCTTGCCTTCCTCTACGCGGGCGAGCAGCGTGCGGTAGCGGGCCTCATGCTCGGCTTCCACCTTGGCGATATTGCGGAACACGGCGGCGATAGCCGGAAAGCCCTCTTCTGCGGCCACTTCGGCAAAGGTGGGGTAGAGCTCGCTCCACTCCTCGTTCTCGCCGGCTGCAGCGGCAGCCAGGTTCTCGGCCGTCGTACCGATCTTACCGGCGGGGTACGACGCGGTGATCTCGACCATGCCGCCCTCGAGGAATTTGAAGAAACGCTTGGCATGTTCCTTCTCCTGCTCGGCAGTCTCCATAAACACGCCTGCGATCTGTTCGAAACCCTCCTTCTTGGCCACGCTGGCGAAGAAGGTGTAGCGCGAGCGCGCCTGCGACTCGCCGGCAAACGACTTCAACAGGTTCTGTTCGGTTTTTGTCCCTTTTACACTTTTCATCTCTTTGATCATTTATTGGGTGATACAAGTTTGGCCTTACTCTTCGAACCGTCCCACCAGCTTGAGCCTGATCTCGCTGATCGTAAAGCCCTCTACCGGTTTCCGGCGGAAATAGTCGCCGAGGATCCGCTCGAGCTCCGGGTCGTTGTAGTCTTCGATCCGCATGCCGTTCTGGTCGTAGAGGTGGTAGTGCGGCGATGTGTTGATATCAAAATACATTTTGTTGTCGCGCGAGAATATCTGCCTGATCAGCCCGTGCTCCGTGAAGCACTCGAGCACGTTGTAGATCGTTCCGACCGTGACGGCCGGGGCATTCTGCTGCACTTTCCGGATCAGTTGGTCCGCACTGGCATGCCCGAGCTCCCGCATGGCCTCGTACACGGCTAACCGCGGCACGGTCACCTTGATTCCGTGACTTATCAGCAGGGCTTCCGTATTTTGTGCGTTCTCAGACATTTCCGGGCGTTCTCCTTGCAAATGAACTTAGAATCGTTCTAAATTGCAAATCAATTTTCAAATAGGAGACATAAGAAGAGCTTATACTGCGGCCCGGATGGCAGCCACGCAGCTGCTGCCTGCCTGAGGGCTTGCGCCGTCCGGCAGGGAACGGACCGGCACAGGTCGGCTCATCGGATGCGGTAGTGATCCCGGATATTCTGGGCGACGGTGTCGACCAGCACCTGCAGCGCCTCGACCGAGGCCCAGGCCATATGGGGCGACAGGATAAGCTTATCCGGATCATCGATCGTGAGCAGCGGGTTCCCGGGCTCCATGGGCTCCGAGGCAAAGACGTCGAGCGCTGCGCCGGCGATCCGGTTCTCGTTCAGAGCCCGTGCCAGCCCCGCCTCGTTCACGATCTTGCCGCGCGCCACATTGATCAGGATGGCGGTCTCTTTCATCTGCACGATCTGCGGGTAGTCGACGAGGTTATAGGTCACCCGGCTGAGCGGGGCGTGGATCGACACGATGTCCGAAGTGCGCAGCAGCTCGTCGAGCGGCAGTTGCGCATACCCGGCGTCAAGGTTCCGGCCCGAGGTGGAGTGGTAGGCGACCGTTGCGCCGAACACCCCGGCGATCTCGGCCACACGGCGCCCGATATGCCCCATCCCGACAATGCCCCAGCGCTTGCCGTGTAGCTCGCGGATCGGCGCCCCGAAATGGAACAGCGTCCGGCTGCGCGTATACGCACCGCTTTTGACATACCGGTCATTCGCGACGAGGTGCCTGAGCAGTGAGAGCGCAAAGGCGAACGTCTGCTCGGCCACGCTGTCGGTCGAGTAGCCGATCGCATTCCGTACCTCAATGCCCATCTCCCTGGCGGCGTCCAGGTCGACGTTGTTCATTCCGGTCGCTGCGATGCAGATCAGCTTCAGGGTAGGGCAGAGGGCCATGATCTCCCTGGTCATTTTGGTCTTGTTGGTGATGACCACCTCGGCATCGCGGCATCGCACGGCCGTCTCGTCAGGGTCCGTATTGTAATACCCCGTATAGTCGCCCAGCGCTTTGAGCGCGCTGAGATCGGCCGTGTTGACCGAGTATTCGTCGAGAAATACGATTTTCATAGCAGTATAGCGTGTTTTGGTTGAACGGTCCGTGCGCCGGGTCTTTCTCCCGGAGCGTCTCCGCGTCGCCCCGATCCGTCTGCGGCGTTCTCTGTGCATGGCGCACCGGTCCGCGAGGGGGCGTCGACGGGAACCCGGCATCCGGTTTGTCTGCGGGCGATCCCCGGTTTTCTTTTGCGGCCGGTACCGCCCGAGCCTGCCCGGGGAGTGTCACTGCCTCCGTCCCGCGCTGACGCGGGGTCTGCCGGCAGGTTACATCTCGCCGATCAGCCCTCTCACGACCACCGAAGCGCAGTGGCACCCGAATACGGCCGGCATGTACGAGATCGTCCCGACATTCGATTTCTTATTGGTCTCCTCGCAGAGGATCATGGCTCCCTCACGTACCGGTTCAGGCGAAAATACGGCGTGGAAGCCCTTGCGGATACCCATCCTGTTCAGCCGTTTGCGCAACATATGTGCCAGCGGGCAGTGGTGCGATTTTGAGATGTCGCGTATCTCGACCAGCGTCGGATCGGTCTTGGCCCCGGCGCCCATCGAGCTTACGAGCGGGATGCCGCGCTCTATCGCCTCGCGGATCAGGTTAACCTTGGGCGAGA
>JAFQJK010000112.1 GCA_017415005.1 Rikenellaceae bacterium | reverse complement strand
GTCGGGCCGCTTTTGTCGGTGGCGCGTGACGTTATCTGCCGATATGCAGCCCCTGGCGGGCCAGGTACTTGAGCAGCTCATACTGCTCGCCGTGGCGGTGGTAGTCGAGGATGTGGCCTCCCCAGTCGTTGCAGGTGGTTTCGCCGCACCGGGTCCGGTTGTAGTGCGAGACCTCCTGGTCGTATTCGAGCAGCAGCGTTTTCATCTGTTCGGTGTGGTAGCGGTTCTGGTGGATCAGCAGCGGGAGAGGCTGTTTGGGCTTGAGGTCGGGCGTTTCGGCCGGGTAGCCTATGGCCAGTCCGCAGACGATCGCCACGCCCTCGGGCAGTGCGAGCAGTTGGGAGATCTTGCCGGGGTCGGCCGTGCGCGTGTAGCCGATACAACATGAGCCGAGGCCTATGGCCTCGGCTGCGACCACGGCGTTCTGCATCGCCAGGGCGGCATCGACCACGCCGACCGTATAACCGTCGATCGTGTCCTGAAAGCGGGAGGGCCGAAGCCCTTTGGCTTCGCAGATCACCTGCTGCTTGTGGTAGTCGACGCAGAAGACCAGGAACAGCGCGCAGGTCTTGATCTGCTTCTGGCCCGTAATGGCCTCGATCTCTTCCTTGAGGGGCTGGTTGGTGATGGCGATCACCGAGTATTGCTGGCCGTTGTAGCTGGTTTGCGTGTTCTGGATGGCCCGGTAGATGAACTCGATCTTTTCGGGCTCGATGGCGCGGCGCTGGTAGCGGCGCACCGAGGTGCGTTGGAGGAGCGTTTCCCTGACAGATTTCATGGTGAATGTGGTTTTGGATGGATCGTCCCGGGCTTGCAGCATCGGGACTTTATGCCCTCTCCTCGCAATTCTCGTGCAAAGATGAGCGGAGCGTTTTCGGCAACCGCTGCCGGAAGGGTTGTGCCATTCGGTGCGGGGTGGCGTAATTCTTGCTTGGTAGCGGATGTCGCCAGTGCTTTCCCGGGTTGTGACGGAGGTGTGGCGGATGTCTGACTTAACTGCCAAAATTATGAAAATACAAACCGGAAAGGGTACGATCCCGCTGTCGGTGCTGATCGCCATTTGGTCGGTGTCGGCCGTCACGTCGCTGCCGGGACTGGCGATCTCGCCGATCATGGGCAAGCTGCGGATGATATTCCCGCATACGAACGATCTGGAGATACAGATGCTCACGTCGCTACCCTCGCTGCTGATCATCCCGATCGTGCTGCTTTCGGGCAAGCTCGCGGTCCGTCGTAACAAGATCCAGATGCTGATCGTCGGGTTGGCCGTCTTTTTTGCCAGCGGCGTGCTCTATTTCTTTGCCAAGAGCATGGTGATGCTGATTCTGATCAGCTGCCTGCTCGGTATCGGGGCCAGTCTGGTCATTCCGTTGTCGACGGGGCTGATCGCTGTCTATTTTAAGGGAAAGTACCGTGTCAAGCAGCTCGGTATCAGCTCGGCGATCACCAATGTGTCGCTCGTCGTGGCGACGGTCCTCACCGGGTGGCTCGCGACGGTCAACTGGCACTTGCCGTTCCTTGTCTATACCCTGGCCGGCGTTTCGCTCGTGCTGGTCTGGCTGTTCCTGCGCGGAGGCGGCCAGAAGGCGCCGCAGGCCCGGGCTGTGACGGACGGGGCGGCGGGCGCCGCGGAGCAGGCAGCCAAGCCTGCGGGGCGCAAACCGGCTGATGACGGCGCTACGGCCCCGGCGCAAAAAGCGTCGAAGATGGTGTTGGAGCGTCCGCAGGTCATGCGCTTGTCGCGGCTGATGGCGCTCTATTTCGTCGTGACCTACCTGGTGCTCGTGATCCCGCTCAACCTGCCGTTCCTGATGCAGTCGTACCATATGAACAGTTCGGACTCGGGGCGGATCATTGCCGTGTTCTTCCTGGCCATCATGTTTCCCGGGCTCTTCCTGAACAAGGTGCTCCAGACGTTCAAGGATTATACGAACATTGTGGCGGCCGGATTGATGTGCATCGGGCTTGTGTTGGTGCCCGTATCGAAAGCGGTGTGGCTGATCGAGATCGGGGCATTCCTCGCGGGGCTCGGCTATGGGCTGATCCAGCCGTTCGTCTACGAGAAGGCGGCCGATGTGACGACCCCCGACAAGGCGACGTTCGCGCTGGCGCTCGTCATGTCGATGAACTACCTGGCTATCCTGATCACGCCGTTCATCGTCGATCTGTTCGGGCTGCTGCTCGACGTAAAAGCGCAGGTCTTCCCCTATATCCTCAATGCCGTGTTCGCGGCGATTCTGCTCGTGGTGTGCTGGTTCAACAGACAGGGGTTTGCCCTCGGCGTGGACAGATCGTATTATGCGGACGATGCGCAGTCAGATCCGGCAAGCTAACGGGTGTGCCGGACAGGGTGCAAAGAAAAGCGGCAGCCTCCGATGAGGCTGCCGCGTTGGCGGTCGGACCGGCCGCAGGCCGGGCTCCGGTGTTATTCGTTGACCACTTCGAGGCTCTTGATGATCAGCTCGCTGCCCGGGGCGCCCTCGAACGCGGCGCCGTTGGCACTCGAAGAGCAGACGAGGGCCAGCTTGTACTTCCTGGAGGCATCGAAACTCTTGCCCGGCAGGAAGGTGAAGTCGATGCTGAAAGGCGTGTACTCCGCTTTGGCGCTACCGTCGGGGAGGATCGCCGTGGCTACGATGTTGGACGCGGTCAGGATATTGGTGCCGTCGAGCGTTTCCTCGTAGTTCTCCACTTCATAGAGGATCGCGTTGATCGCACACTGGTCGGTCGTGCCCGGAACCTCTTCCTTGCTGACCACTCGGCTACCCGGCGTCGTGCCTGTGACCACCGTTTTGTAGTAAGTCGCGCCCGGAGCGTATTTGTATTCGCCCTTGAAGGTCTTCGGCTTCTTGTTATAAGGTACGCCGAACTGCGTGCTTTTCAGCGTACTGCTGATGCTGATCTTGAAAGTCCCCTGAAAGAGGGTGCCGGCTGTGATGGCAGGAACGATGGCCAGGAACATATCGGTGCCTTTGGTGTCGACCGTGATGATCCTGGCTGCATTGTCGGCGGCTTTGCTGACCGGGAAGGGAAGTGACTGGGGATACAGGTAGTTGCCCGGGTTATCCTGGTCTTCCATGACTTTGAGCATGGTGGCCGCTCCGTTGGAGGTCGCCCAGCCCGCCGGAGTGTCGAAGTCCATGGGTGGTTCCTCGCCATTGGGTATCCATGAGCCTGTCGTAAAGTCGAACTGCGAGACCGGAGCTTCGAGGATCTTGGCGTAGAGCGTATAGGTAGCCGTATAGGACGGGTCTTCGGCATGCACGACATACCGGATATAGTCGCCGTCGGCGAACTTCGAGAAGTCGACCGGCTGGTTGGCTTCGATCTCGTGGTCGGTCCCTTCGTAGCGGGCGGTCACTTTGCCCATCGTCGACGTGGCGTCGAGGATCGGACGGGGCGTGATGTTGAGTTTCGCGGCTTCGGTGTCCGACCAGTAGTAGATATAGAAACTGCGGCTTTTGCGGACCGTATCGGTGATGGCTGCGCCGTTGTCGAACTCATAGCGGTAGAGGGTGGCCGTGGTCGATTCGACGACTGCATTGCCCTCGAAGCCGACCTTGACCGAAAGGCTCTGCATGACATTGATGTCGAGGCTGAGGTCCATAACCCCGTTGAGGATCGTCCCCGAGAGGTCGAGCACGACATCGGTGGCCGTACCGGCGATCGTCAGCTTCAGTTGGCGTCCCTCGGCCTTGAAGGCATAGACGTCGCCGCGCTTGGTGACGGCGACCGTGTCGATCGAGATCGTGCCGAGTGCCATATCCTGGAAGGCGAAGTTCTTGATCTGAAGCTTGATTTTCGATGCTGCGTCGGCTTTGGGCTTCATAACATAAACGCGCTGCTCGCTGCTGATGGGATCGAGGCCTGCGACGTTGATGTCCATCGTTCCTTTGTAGGTCGAGTAGAGCTCGGCTGCATCGGTGGCCGGATCGCCCTCGAAAGCGGTGGTCGTGACCGTTAGCGAGAGGATACCCTCGTCGACCTTGCCGTCGACCGCAACGGTGAGGCCCAACAGGTCGCTGGTCGTCGAGCCGCTCAGCTTGCTGTAATAGATGCTCTTGGTGCCGACTTCGAAATCGACGTCGGGCACGGTGAATTCGGCCTGCCCCGGGACCATGTTGTATAGCTTAAGGCTGACTGTGGCATCGTCGCTCCCCGCGATGATCTCGGCGGTGGCGTCGGAGGCGAGGGGCTCGCCGTTAACGGTTGCCGTCAGTTTATCGGCTGTGTAGGTGGCCACGATATCCTCGGTAGTGGGCGGAACATCGGGCGCGGGCTTGTCGTCCTTGCATGCCGAGAGGAAGCTCAGCGTGCACAGTGCGACGAACAGGTAGAGTACATGCTTTTTCATTAAAAAACGTTTTTAGTTCCCGGCAAAGGTAGAAAAGAATCGGGGAAAAGAAAGGGGGACAACATAAATTGTCCCCCTGAAGATTGTCTTGATTGACGGTTGTGCTGCTAACTATTGATCGATTCTGACCAGATGGATGTTGCCGAAACGGAAAATGTTCTTGCCATCGCGGGTTCCCGAATGGATCGTGATATGGTTGCAGTTCTCGTTGATCTCGATATCGCCGATATATTCGCGGCCGTGATGCCTGTTCTCTGCGTTATAGGTGCTTTTCCAGTCGGTGATCTGTTTCTGGCGCTGCCAGATGCAGAACATGCCGCTTTCGGGCGTGTCGTCATAGCTGATCAGCAGCTTGTACCTGCCGTAGGGCACATCGCCGAAATCGACCTGCATCTGACCTTCCCACGGACTCGACATTTCGAGCATACCCTTGTATGCTACCGTGGTACCGTCGCCGATCTTGTAACGGGTGATCTGGGGCATGAAGACAAATTCGGTGGGCACATGCTTGGGAATGGCCAGTGCACCCATGTCGACACCGTGGAAGTTGGCTGCGTCGTTGGTGTAGAAGAAGGCCAGCGAAGTGTAGTCGACCTTCGACTCGTTACGCTCGGGACCGCGCTCGATGGTGAGCAGCAGGTCTTTGGTGAACGGGATCTTATCGGTCATGTAGAAGCGGTAGCCGCCGGTACGTGACCACGGGATCGAGTAGTCGGTCGAACCGTGGAGCTGAAGCGAGATACCGGCATCCCAGCGGTCGAGCAGCGCGTACCAGCCACCGTTGAAATAGTCTTCGGAGCCGGTGCCGTGAGCCGTGAGCACGCCGTCGACCACGAGCGAATCGTCGCCCTCGAAGAAGAGCGTCATACCCGGTTCGAGCTGTTGGCAGTTGAGTACGGTGCCCACGTAGTGGCCGCTACCCTTGAGCTCGGCGATCGGGTAGGGGCGGTAGACCGATTTGGGATTGACCTCGCGGTTCCACTGCGTGAACAGGCGCCCCTCTTTCGACGGGTCGAGAGCCTGGCCATTGTAATAGATATCGGCGCTCATCTCGACCGGGCGGCTGCTCTCGCCATCGGCGTAGACCACCTCGATCCGGGCGCTGTTGGCATAAGGCATCGGCATGTAGAGATAGTGTTTACTGTCCTTGGTACCGAGCATCAGCGATTGGACCGACTTCTTGCCGAACGCGTAGCCGAAGAGCTCGGTGAGCGGGCAGTAAATAGCCGTATCCTTGTCCCAGATGGCGCGCAGGAAGAGCTGTCGGTCGAGTTTCGAGATGTCGTCGGGGAAGGTCAGCTCGAGGCCCTCGATGCGGCCGCCTTTCTTCTGGTCGAAGAGGACGGTCGTTTTGCCCGGTGAGAGTATCTGGTTCGATGATTTTTTCATCAGGCTGTTGGCGGCAGCCTGCCGGGCCAGTTGGGCACTATACCATGCGCAGCCTCCGTTCCACAGCTGTCCGACCGTCTCGTCGAGCAGCTTTTTCTGGGCCGGGGTCCAGTCCATCGAGAACGTTTCGACGCCGTCAGCGCTCGGGAGCGAGCGGGCCTGGATCTGGTAGAAGCGCATCGAGGGAGCCGTGTAGGTGATCTTGCACGACTTCTTGAACGGCATCGGGGTCAGGCAGTAGAAACCGCCGATCTCGTTGCCGCAAAGCGGCTTGACGAACGGGAAAACGTCGCCTGAGAAGAGCTGGTCGAACGGCAGGTGCACGCGCGGGGTCTCCTCGCCGTCGAAATAGATCGAGATGGTGTCGCTGGTGGGGGTGGGGGTCCAGATGCGATTGAGCACGCCGGGACCGTCCCACTCGGCCAGGATGAACGTATCGCCCTCCTTGCGGGCGAACGACCAGGTCCCGGCAAAACCGTCGTCGTTCATGCCGTTACGGTCGTAGCTTGAGAATTGGGTCAGGCTCGTGCCGGTGCGGAATGCGGGCAGATTGCGCAGCCCCTCGGCAGCCAGGTTGCGCAGCTCCTGTTCGAGCATCCCCTCCGAAACAGCAGAAGTTGCCGGCGCAGCGGCAACTTCTGTGTTGGAGAGGGATACCCGCTTGGCGCTGCTTTGAAGTGCTTGTGCTGTGGAAACCGTTCCGATCAGCAGGCTGCAAGACAGTGTTGCAAGCAGAATATGTCTCATAATAAGTTAAAATAGGGTTGTCCGATTATTTACCAGCGATAACGACGTTCTCAACCGGAATCTCGCCGTAAGCTACGTCAACGGTAGCTTTGCCATTCTTGAACTCGACAGTGCCGAAGCCGGTGTTGGTCGACAGGAACGACTTGAAGTCGCCCACCTTCGAGTCAATGTACAGCGTCTTGTCGACAGCGTCGTAGCGTACGCCGGTCAGACCCTGCAGCAGGCCGTAGCTGGCCAGCGCGCGGCCGTAGTAGTTACCGCACTCGTACTCGTTGAACGGGTTGCGGACACGGCCGTCGTAACGCTCGCGGCAGGCGCGAACGATGTCGAGACCTTCCTCAACCTGGCCCTGGAGCATCAGGTGAGCGGCAACCTGGTACTCGATACCGGTCCAAACCTCATCGGCGTATACGAACGGCAGCGAGAGCTTGTCGCCCTCAGGCCATGAGCAGAGCAGCAGACCGCGCTCCTCGCCCATAGCGTATCCCGGGCGCTGCGGGTTGTCATGCTTCGACAGGTCGTTGCACATGTTGTACTTGTGGATCGACTTCAGGTGGCTGGTGATCTTGTCGGCGTCAACCACGGGGGTCAGGCCGCTGACCTGAGCCAGCCAGAAGCCCAGCACGCCGTCGGAGATGCAACCGTTGCCGTACTGGTATTTCGGACCCTCCTTAACGAGCAGCTCGTCAGCTTCGTTACGGTACTTGCCGTTCTCGGCCTTGTACTTCTCGGCGTCGGCAACGGGGTCGGCGGCGTTAAGGCCGGCCGTCTGGATCTTCTGGATGAAGTATTCGCCGTTGTAGAGCTCGTTCTCCATAACGTCCTTACCCTTGGCAAGCAGCTCTTCGTACAGCGTTACATCGTCGCCGGTGACCTTGCCCATTTCGATGGCGGCCTGAAGGGCGCCCAGGTAGAAGCTGGTGCACATGCCGTCCGGACCCCAGAACTCGATGTCATAGGTGTTGTGGTGAGGTTCTTCGAGCGTGCCGCGGTGGCGCGGGTCCCAGGTGCGGATCCCGTAGTCGAGGCTGGCCTTGACCTGCGGGTACATCTTCTTGAGCCAGTCGTTGTCGCCGCTGATACGCCAGTCGCGGTACAGCTTCATGATACCACCGAGCTGACCGTCGGATGCTGCGTGGAAACCGTGGGCGACCGGACGGATCGGCAGGGCCGAGCGGAATGTCTGGTGACCTTCGTTGTTCTGCGATACGAAGAACTCGGTCTCGCGCAGGCTGCGCTCCATTTCGGGGAAGAGGTTCGAGATGGCCTGCTGGTAGTTCCACACATGCGTGCAGCTACCCTCGCAAGAGCCCCAGTTGTCGGCGCTGCCTTCCCAGTTCCACATGCGGCCGTCGTACTGGCGCATTACGGTGGGCGATTTGAGGATCGCAAGGTTCGAGGCTACGGCCTCAACAACCTCGGCGGGAAGCGTCGTGCTGTAAAGAGCATCGGTGAATGCCTGCGAGTTCTTCTTCAGCTCGTCGTAGTTGGCGTTCCAGTAATTGGCAACGTCGCCGATCGACTTGAATTTGCTCGAGTACCAGGGCTTGTAGGTACGCTGCTTGGAGATCATGTCGGGTGTGGTGAACGAAGAGGCCTCGGTGTCGGCACCGTAGCGCTGGTTCGAGTTCGGGGCATACCAGGCCATCATCAGCTTGATGGTCTTCTCTTCGCCCGGAGCCAGCTTAACGGGAACATAGAGGGTCGCGCCCTGAACGCTCTCGTCGATCGGATCGTTGGTCACGATCTCGCCGCTCTTGATCGAGTTCCAGTTCATCGTCATGCCGTCGAACCAGCCGCCGCGGAACCAGTAGTTATTGACCTTCGTGTCGGGCTGGTCGGTCCAGATGGCGAAATAGGTCTCGGCCTGCGGCTTGTTGGGAAGCGAGTCGGAGCTCATGACAAAACCGTTCTCCATCGGCTTGATGCGCTTGGTCGGGTTGTTGGCCCATACGAAGTTCTCTGACGAGTACGAGAAAATAGCCTCTACCGGCTTGTTGCTCGTGTTCTTGAGCTTGTACTCGAAAGCGCCTACGGGCAGCGACGAGTTGTCGGCATCGGTCGGAATGAACGGGCTCCAGGCCGTGATCTCGGCGGTCACCGGCATATCGGCGTCGGCTAGGTCGATCTCGGCGAACGGGAAGCGTGCCGTGAACGTATTGTCGTGGTAACGGGGAAGACCGTATGAGGTGTTGCCCAGGCCATAGCCGGCATCGGGGGCGCTGAATACCTTATATGAAGGAACGGGGCCCTGGAGCAGCTTGGCGTTGCCGTCCTTGACGGACAGCGCGGCGAACATACGCGGCTCGTTGCGGAGCTCGGGGCGGTGGTGGATCGACATACTGTTGATGGCACCGCTACCTTCGACCGTAAACATACCCGCACCCATACCGCCGATCGGCATGGCTACGTAGTTGAGGTACTCACCCGTGTAGGGCTCATTGAACCCCCTGGCGGTTTGTTTGGAGTTGCAGCATCCGACGGCAGCGATCGCAACAGCGCCCGCCAACATCGTTTTGCAAACCAAGTTGGTAGTTTTTTTCATGATTTAGTTGTTATAGTGGTTAGTGCAAAATATTCACTTTACAAACATAACATAATTACCCGGAAATCCAATGGCTGTCTCATGGATTTCTGTGTAAATCGCAACTTTTTTGTGAAATAATCAACGTGTGCTGTGAAATTTTAAATTAATATTTTGTTTGAAATGAGGTTTATTTCGTTTATTTTTTTATAAAATCGGGCATTGCCCGGGATGGGGCCGATGAGGGTGAAAAGACGTTCCCCGAGCGGAATAACAGGGCGGTGCCGGGGATTAATCCGGAAAGGCGGCGGGGTACAAATGAAACAAGCGCCCGGATCGCGGGCGCTTGTTTGTGAAAATCTATGCAAACAGCGACATGGCGGTCGGGGCCAACCCTGGGCCCGGACTATGACGGTCCGGCCGGTAGCGCCCCCTTTCCGTGCCGACTATTGCAGGATATTGCAGATCTCTTGGTTGATCTTGCGGACAGTCTCCTCGTCGACCTTCATCACCTTGCGGTCGTAGGTCATCAGGCCGTTGACCTCGATCTCGACATCGGTGGTCTGGGTATAAACGCCGGCCGAGAAGCCGTGGCGGGCCTGCTCCATCAGTTGCTTGGCGTATTTGACGTACTCGTCGGTCACCTCCTTGGGCGAGTTGAACTGGATGTAGCCCCAGTTGCGGTTGGGTTCCCAGATATGATCTTTGAGCACGAGGCCGATGCCGCCGTACTCGCCCATGGCGTTGGCGCGCTGCGCGTCATAAAGGTACATCTCGGGATGCGGGTAGTTGTGCAGGTCGAGGATATCGCCGCAGGGATAGAAGTTACCGCCGCTTGCGGGGTTGACCAGGCGCGAGGGATCGTACTGTTTGGTCCAGTCGGCGATCTCGACGGTATTGTACTGGCCCCAGGCCTCGTTGAACGGAACCCATACGCCGATCGACGGGTAGGAGTAGAGGTAGTCGATGATCTCTTTCCACTCCTTGCGGAAGTTGGCATCCGACTCGGCCGAGCGGATCAGCTCGGTACCGTTGAAGTACTGGCGGTTCTGCCACTGAGGCATGCCGAGCTTCTCTCCGCTGGGCATATCCTGCCAAACGATCATGCCGAGCCGGTCGCAATAGGTGTACCAGCGGGCGGGCTCGACCTTTACGTGCTTGCGGATCATGTTGAATCCGAGGTCTTTGGTCTTCTGGATGTCGTAAACGAGGGCCTCATCGGTAGGGGCCGTGTAGAGGCCGTCGGGCCACCAGCCCTGGTCGAGCGGGCCGAACTGGAACTGGTCCTTGTTGTTGAGCTGCAGGCGCACGATGCCATTGGCGTCGCGTTGGGTTGAGAACTTGCGCATAGCGGCGTAGCTGTCGACGGCGTCGACGGTCTTGCCGCCGCTCACGAGCGACACTTTCACGTCGTAGAGGAACGGAGAGTCGGGACTCCAGAGCTTGGCGTCGGCGATCGGCAGCTCGATGGGCTGGCCGGCCAGCGCCCGGGCCTTGGCCACGACGGCCGTGCCGTCGAGCACTTCGACCTCGACAATGTCTTTCGTATCGCCCGTGGTGATGGCCTCAACGGTCAGGATGCCGCGGTCGATGTCGGGCGTGGTCTTCAGGTCTGCGATATGCCTGTCGGCCACCGGTTCGAGCCATACGGTCTGCCAGATGCCGGTCACCGGGGTGTACCAGATGCCCTCGGGCTTGTTGACCTGCTTGCCGCGCGGCTGGTAGCCGGCGTCGGTCGGGTCCCAGACCTTCACCACGAGCTGGTTCTTGCCAGCGGCGAGAGCGGGGGTGATGTCGAAGCTGAACGGCGTGTAGCCGCCGGTATGCTGGCCCACTTTCGTGCCGTTGACCCAGACATCGGCTTTCCAGTCGACGGCGCCGAAGTTGAGCAGCACCTGCCTGCCTTTCCAGGCGGCGGGAACGGTGAACTCGCGGCTGTACCAGAGCTCCTGTTTGTCGCCTACGGTACGGCCGACGCCCGAAAGGCTCGACTCGACGGCAAACGGCACGAGGATCTGTCCGTCCCACTTGGCCGGCTCGCCCTGGCCGGCCGGCGTGATGGCATACTGCCACAGGCCGTTGAGGTTCTGCCAGTCGGCGCGTTCCATGATCGGGCGCGGATACTCGGGAAGGACATTGTTCACGTCGATCTCTTCGGCCCACTTGGTCTTGATCTTATCCCCCGCCGGAGCCCACTGCGCGAGGGCGGGCATGGCCAGAGCCAGGGTAAGCATCGAAAGGATGGTTCTTTTCATTGGTTTGGTTTTGAGGTTATAATATTGAGATTTGCACGCGGGCTATTGTGGAGAGCGCGGGCACGGCTCGCTGTCCCGTCCGGCAACAAATATAATATTAATTTTTTTAAATAAAAGGAGCCGGCCGGATTTGGCCGGTTTTTTATCCGGGGAAGGGCGGGAGTGGACGGGGATTGTGGAGGGGGTGGGGGAATGGCACGATAATTATGAGGTACTGCCGTGTCTTACCTATTCCGCAAGCATGATGGAACGATCCGCAACGTTACGCTCATATGTGCTGCTGGCGATCGCCAACCTGGTCTGGGCGCTGGACTACCCGCTCTACAAGATGGCGTTGCCGCACTACCTCTCGCCGTACGCCCTGTCGAGCATGGCGCTGATCTTTGCCGGGCTGGCCTGTCTGGTGTCGTTCGCCTTCGTCCGGGGCGAGAAGGTCGCCCGGGGCGACTACTGGAAACTGGCGCTGGCCGGTGTGCTGATCGGCCTGATCAAAAAGAGCTGCTTCATGGTCTCGATGAGCCTCACCTCGCCGATCGACGGCTCGATCATTTCGAGTGTCGGACCGGTGCTCGTGCTGCTGATATCGGTACTATTCGCCATCGACCGGATCACGCCGATGAAGCTTTTCGGGATGTTGCTCGGGCTGGCCGGGACGGTGATGATCGTGCTCGTGACGCGTCACCGCGGGGACGGGAGCGACCGCATGGCAGGTAACCTGGTGATGCTCGGCGGTATGGTCGCCTCGTCTTTCTATTACGTATGGATCAAAGGGCTTGTGAATAAGTACAAGCCGCTGACGATCCTGAGGTGGGTGTATATCTTTGCGGCACTGTTCGCCTTGCCGGTAGGTGTCGATACGATCCCGAAGGTCGACTTCAGCGCCATGCGCGCCGGCGGCGCGCTGCTGGTGGCCTACCTGATCCTGGCCCCGACGCTCGTGCCCAATTTCTTTGTGATCGCCAGTACGCGGTTCGTCAGCCCCACGGTGGTGAGCATGTATGGCTATATGCAGCCTGTGATCGCCACGATGCTTTCGGTGATGCTGGGACAGGACCGGCTCTCATGGGGGCAGGTGGCGGCCGGACTGATCATTTTCGTCGGCGTGTATTTCGTGATCCGATCCTACCAAACCCCGGTTTCACCGGTACACCATATCCGTTGACGCGGGTTACAGGTTGCGGACGATGTCGGCCGTGAGCGTGGTGAAGTCGTCGACGATCAGGTCGTGGCGCGTGGTGGCGAGCAGGCTGCGCGGGTTGGTCGTGGCCATGGCGATGACGGCCGAACCGGCCCGGTTGGCGGCCTCGATGCCGGCCAGCGAGTCCTCGATCACGACGCACTCGTCGGGACGGAGGCCCAGCAGCCGCGCGCAGGTCAGGAAGATCTCGGGATCGGGCTTGCACCGGGTGACCATGTCGCCGTTGACCACGGCGTCGAACGCGTCGCGGATATGGCAGCTGTCGAGCACGAAATCGACGTTCGCTTTCTGGCCCGAAGAGCCGACGGCGCACCGGATACCGGCGCGGCGCAGGTCGGCCAGGAACGGCCGCAGGCCCGGTGTCGGCTCGATCGTCGGGGCGTAAATCTCGCGGTAGATGGCTTCCTTCTCATCGCCCAGCGCGGCGATCCCTTTGGCTGTGACCACCTCGGGAGGCAGCAGGCGGGTCATGATCTCGTCGTTGCCCATGCCGTACATCGGGGCGAGCATGTCGGCTGTGAAATCGACGCCGTAGCGGCGGCAGAAAATGATGAATGCCTCGATGTGCTGCTTGCGGTTGTCGACCAGTACACCGTCCATATCGAAAATTACTCCTCGTCTCATCGTTCAAATTTTTGGCAAAGGTAGCCGTTTTCGTCGGAAATGTTCCCGGAAATATGGCTATCTTTACAAGAAAATAGGAGGCGCGCAGACAAGCCTGAACGAGTTTGGCTTGCCGCGCGCTTTCGCTATCTTTGACTTTGCCATAGACAGGATATGCCTGGGCAATCTTTTGCGCGCAGACCCGCACGATTGCTCCCGGTTTTCACTATCTTTGACTCTGTCTTAGATAGGATGCGCCTCGGACAAGCTCAAACAAGTTTGGCTTGCCGCTCGGCTTTCGCTATCTTTGCAGAAAACAGGATGCGTCACCCGGGCAAATCCTCAGGCGAGCCTGATATTTGCCGCTCGGCTTTCAATGTTTTTGCGTAAAACGGCTCCCCCCGGGAGGATACGGAGGGGGCTATATACACATTAGAATAGATATGAGTGCCATACCGAACAACGCCATTCCCGAAAAGACGATCGAGCGTCTGAGCGAGTACCGCCGTACGCTCAAGGCCTGCCATGAGCAGGGCATTACGCATATCTTCTCGCACGTGCTGGCCGGCATCCACGGTATCACGGCCGTGCAGGTGCGGCGTGACCTGATGCTGATCGGCTTCTCGAGCGATACGAAAAAGGGCTACGATGTCGAGGTGCTGATCGGGTTTATCAGCTCGATCCTCGACGGGCGCGGGCCGATGAACATCGCAGTGATCGGGATGGGCAACCTCGGGCAGGCGTTGACCAAGTATTTCAACGGGCGCGGGCTGACGCTGCGGATCGTTGCGTCGTTCGATGTCGATCCGGAGAAGACGGGGCATACGATCGACGACATACCGTGCTATCCGATGGAGGAGTTCGAGGAGCGGGTCGACGACCTCGACATCAAGATCATCATTCTTTCGTCGCCCACAGAGGTGGCCTCGGAGCTGGTCGTGCCGATCATCAATGCGGGGATCAAGGGGGTGCTCAATTTTACGTCGAAACCGCTTAACTTCCCGCGCGGGATCGTGGTCGAGAATTACGATATCACCACGTTGCTCGAGAAGGTGGCTTATTTTGTCAAGGAGAACGAGGAAACGACATTGTAGCGGTATGAAGGTCTGGGACGGATTCGATGCGGTGCAGGGATTGCGTAATCCTGCGGTGACGGTGGGCTCGTACGACGGCGTGCACATGGGGCATCGCCGTATCCTCTCCGAGTTGGAGAGCGCCGCGCGTGCCGCGGACGGGGAGAGCGTGGTGGTGACTTTCTCGCCCCATCCGAGGCAGGTGCTCGGGGGTGGGGTGAATGTGCAGCTGCTCAGCTCGCTCGGTGAGAAGGCGCGCCTGCTGGCCGATGCCGGTGTCGACCACCTGGTGGTGGCGCACTTTACGGAGGCGTTCCGCCACCTGACCTCTTACGATTTTGTGCGCGAGTACCTGATCGGACGGCTGCATGTACATACGCTCGTGGTGGGGTATAACCACCATTTCGGGTATAACCAGGAGGGTGATTACGATTACCTGTCGCGATTGCAGGCTGAGTTCGGATTCCGCGTGCGCGAGATCAGCCGCCAGCTGGTCGACGACCAGAAGGTGAGCTCAACGGTTGTGCGCCGGCTCATCGGCGAGGGCCGTATGGAGGAGGCGGCCCGCTGTCTCGGGCGGCCCTATCTGTTAATGGGTGCTTTGGGTGCCGACGGGCGGGTCGTGCCGGGCGAGGCGGCCAAGCTGCTGCCTCCGGAGGGCGTATATGAGGCGGTGTCCGACGGAGGAGATGACGCCCTGCTGCATATCTCCCGCGAAGGTACGGTGGTGGCAGAGGGTTTGGCGTTACCCTCAGGACCGGAACAGGTGCCGGTTACGTTCTGGTTCGGAGCCGATTAGAGGCACCCCGTCGATGGTTTGGTTTCGGGGACGGGTACTTGAAAAGAGGTTGTGATGGCGTGTTTGCCAATACGTCGGGGCATTATATAACCGGACGTTTCGGAGGAATGTTGAACGGGCGGGGAATTATTCCCCGCCCGTTCGATATGTGCCGGGCATTGCATAAGACTTTGCCGTCTCTTGATGTGTACTGACGTTTCACTTGCGGGCGGGCTGTCTCTCAAGCTCGGAGACCCAGTGTGCGGTGCGTTTGAGATAGTGGTCGGGCTTATGCGGGGCGTAGTCGAGGTATCGGTAGGCTTCGCAGGCGAACGGTACGGCCGGCTCGATCTGCGTGCCCTCGTGCCATTCGTTGAACGTGGCCACGCCGACGTAGGCCGGGTTGCAGGCTACGGCCGCGCCGAACATCCGGTCGTAATAGGCGCCGGCCTCGCGGTCGCGGGTCGTCGCGCCGTTCCAAGGGCGGATACGTGTATCGATATAGCCCGGGCTGACGCAGGGGACGAATACCATGTCGTGTTCTGCGGCCCATTGTTGCATATGGGGCCAGTTGGCCGGTGTCGAGCCGTAAGAGAAGCCCGTCGCCCCGAAAAAGGTATAGAAGCCGTCGAAGCCCGCTTTGGCAAAGAACGGCTCCTCGCCTGCCTTGACCCAGAGGCCGATCAGCACGGCATCGTCGGCCGTGCCGCGGACCGAATGGCGGCCGTCGGGTTGAAGGACCTCGGCCCACTCGGCAGCGGGCGTGAGGTAGGAGTCGTAGATGAAGTAGCAGGGTTTGCCGTCGATACGGAAAAAGGCGGGATGGCTGCCATAGGCGGCGGTCAACTGCCGCAGGTCGTCGCGCACGCTGAGGGCGTTGCGGCCGGGGTAGGGTTCGATGTGGAAGCAGACCTTGAGACCGGCCCGGTCGGCCTCGTCCAGAATGGCGGGGATCGATTCGAGTCCCGAGTCGGAACCTTTCCACCAGGTTAGTACGACGATGCCGATGCGGCTGGCGGCCATCTGCCGCATGTGACGCCTGATCACCGCGCGGTCGTTGCTGCTGTACGGGCCTCCCTGCGGGTAGTAGCTGCTCGAGATGTTGTCGCCGCCGGGGATGGGGACCCCGTCGGGATCGTCGGGCGCCTGCTTGATGATGCCGTGGGCCCAGTGGATGTCGCGGCCGTCGGCGGCAGCGGTGCCGTACCAGTTATAATAGAAGCAGAAAACGCGGTCCGAGGGGCCTTTGGCCTGCGAGGCGAAAGGGAGGATCAGCAGGAGCAAGGCGAGGAGGGACCGGTGGAACGTGCGGATAGGGCTTTTCATAGTTAGTCCGGGTGTTGAGGGATGTGTGTACAGACAAAGATAGGAATATCCGGAAGATATGTGCGGCACGGCGGCGGATTTTTCGGAAGTGGCAGGGAGGCCGGGTATTCCGGCGGGTGGCGGCAGGGACGGGGCGGCTGGACGACTACGGCGGGCGGTGCGGGCAGCGGGGTGTGAGGCGGGCATGCCGGCCGTCGGGTACGGAGTGACAGGCTGTGCCGGAACCGGATAACGATTTCTTAACACAAACGCCGTGTGAGAACGATGATTTTAACCAAAAAATCCTTACCTTTGCCAAAATCTAAATATATCAGCCATGTCGTTTATTGATGATAAAGTGCAAGCGGAAGGACTGACGTTCGACGACGTTCTTCTGATTCCTGCCTATTCCGAGGTGCTGCCCCGTACGGTCGAGCTGACCTCGAAGTTTTCGCGCAATATTGTGATCAATACGCCGATCGTTTCGGCGGCCATGGACACGGTGACCGAGGCCGACCTGGCCATCGCACTGGCCCGGGAGGGAGGTATCGGCGTTATCCACAAGAACATGCCGATCGCCGACCAGGCTGCCCAGGTGCGGAAAGTGAAGCGCGCCGAGAACGGAATGATCTACGATCCGATCACCATTTTCAAGGATAATACGGTCGGCGATGCGCTTCAGCTGATGAAAGAGAATAAGATCGGAGGTATACCGGTCATTACGCCTGACAACGTGCTGATCGGTATCGTGACCAACCGTGACCTTCGCTTCCAGCGCGACATGTCGCGCAAGATCGAGGAGGTGATGACCCGGGACGGCCTGATCACCACGCACAATCCCGACCTGCGCAACGCATCGGACATCCTGTTGCAGAACAAGATCGAGAAACTGCCTGTGATCGACCAGGAGGGACATCTGGTCGGTCTGCTCACCTACAAGGACATTACCAAGGTGCAGGCCAATCCCAATGCCTGCAAGGACAGTAAAGGCCGTCTGCGGGTCGCTGCCGGCGTCGGCGTTACGTCCGATACGCTGGAGCGTGTGGCGGCGCTGTACGAGGCGCATGTCGACGCGATCATCATCGATACGGCGCACGGTCACTCGGTTTATGTGGCTGAGATGCTCAAGAAGGTGAAGGCCGAGTATCCCGATCTGGATGTGGTCGTAGGCAATATCGCGACGGCGGAGGCAGCGAAATACCTCGTCGAGGCCGGCGCCGACGGCGTGAAGGTCGGGATCGGGCCGGGCTCGATCTGCACCACGCGCGTGATCGCCGGTGTGGGCGTGCCGCAGTTGACGGCTATCTACAATGTGGCCCATGCGATCGAGGGATCGGGAGTGCCGGTGATCGCCGACGGCGGTCTGCGCTACTCGGGAGACATTGTCAAGGCGCTGGCTGCCGGCGCCGACACGGTGATGGCCGGCTCGCTTTTTGCCGGTGTCGAGGAGTCGCCGGGCGAGACGATCATCTACAACGGCCGTAAGTTCAAGTCGTACCGCGGCATGGGATCGCTCGAGGCGATGCAGAAAGGTTCGAAAGACCGCTACTTCCAGGATATGGAGGCCGATATCAAGAAGCTCGTGCCGGAAGGCATCGCCGCCCGTGTGCCGTACAAGGGCACGCTGAGCGAGGTGGTCTACCAGATGATCGGCGGCCTGCGCGCCGGAATGGGGTACTGCGGGGCCAAAGATATCGCAGCGCTCAAGAAGGCCCGGTTTATCCGGATCACCAATTCGGGCATGCTCGAGAGCCATCCGCACGACGTGGCCATCACGCGTGAGGCGCCTAACTACAGCAGCCGCCAGGACTAAGGACGGATCGAAGATACCCGGGTTCGTCAGACCATGCCGGAGCGTCGCACGTATGTGGGACGCTCCTTATTTTTGGGCGGGGGAGAGCGATGTGCGTGGGCATAGGCGGGTAAGTACGGAGCTGCGGGTCGCAGGGGAGTGCGTAAGGCCGCCCGGGTGGCGGAATTTTTGTAACTTACCTGCCGTGGCGCGGGGAGAGGCTCCGGTCGTAGGTAAAGCTGGAATTGTAAATTTTAATGATAGGCTTATGATTGTCCGTGAAGTGAAGCTCAGGGTCCGATACAAGGAGACCGACAACATGGGGATTGTCCACCATTCGAATTACGTCAACTATTATGAGGTGGCGCGCACCGAGATGCTGCGCGAGTTCGGCACGACATACCGTACGATGGAGGAGCGCGGGGTGATGCTGCCTGTGCTGGAGGTCGGGATGCACTATTACCATCCGGCCCATTACGACGACCTGCTGACGATCAGGATCACGCTGCCCCGGTTGCCGATGGTCAAGATGCAGTTCGATCACGAGATATACAATGAGGCGGGCGAGCTCATCAATACCGGGACGGTCGTGCTGGCTTTTGTCGATAGCCGGACCCGTAGGCCGTGCCGGGCGCCGTCGTGGTTCACCGACCTGCTGGCGCCACATTTCGTGGCGGCAACGAAGTGACCGGAACCCGGGCGTGAGGATGGGCCGGACCGATGCGGGCGGTGGCCGGAGTGCATGGCGCCGGGCTGTGTGTCGTTTGGAACGGATTAGACCGGGTGGCTGGGATTCGGGGATACGTTTCCGCGGAAGGGTGGAACAGGTTGGGCGGGTCCGGGGTCCCGGGATTGGGATGTCGGGTCGGGCGGACAGCGATCTTGACGGGTGTCACATGCGTGGCACCCGTTTCCTGTCAAAATGGCAGCGGGTGGTGGGTGGCACACGATTTGATGTTTCTCGGACGGCGCAGGGCAGCAAAGCAGGAAGCTGTGCGTCGGTGCCACGACTAATCCAATCAAAATCATAAAATCGAAAGATATGCAAAACGGGAAAATCGGAGTAACTACGGAAAACATCTTTCCGATCATCAAGAAGTTTCTCTATTCGGACCATGAGATCTTCCTGCGCGAGCTGGTGTCGAACGCTGTGGATGCCACGCAGAAGATCAAGACGCTGGCCGCGATCGGCGAGTTCAAGGGAGAGCTGGGCGACCTGACGATCCACATCGCACTCGACGGCGACAAGCGCATCCTGAAGATATCTGACCGAGGCGTGGGTATGACGGCCGAGGAGATCGACAAGTACATCAACCAGATCGCCTTCTCGGGGGCCGAGGAGTTCATGGCCAAGTATAAGAACCAGGCCATCATCGGACACTTCGGGCTCGGGTTCTACTCGGCATTCATGGTGGCCGACAAGGTCGAGATCGTGACCCGCTCGTGGAAGGAGGGGGCCAAGACCGTCAGGTGGACTTGCGAGGGATCGCCCGAATTCACGCTTGAGGAGCTCGATGAGGAGCATGAGCGCGGGACCGATATCATCCTTTATATTTCGGAGGAGAGCAAGGAGTTTGCCGAGGCTGGCCGTATCCGGGAGCTGTTGCGCAAGTACTGCCGTTTCCTGCCGGTGCCCATTGCATTCGGTAAGGAGCAGGAGTGGAAGGACGGCAAGTATGTCGATACGGATAAGGATCAGATCATCAACGATACCAATCCGCTCTGGACGCGCAAGCCGGGTGACATCACCGAGGAGGAGTACCTCGACTTCTACCATCAGCTCTACCCGATGAGCGACAACCCGCTGTTCTATATCCACCTGAACATCGACTATCCGTTCAACCTGACGGGTATCCTCTATTTCCCGAAGATACATAACAATTTTGAGATACAGAAGAACAAGATACAGCTGTACAGTAACCAGGTGTATGTGACCGATTCGGTCGAGGGGATCGTACCCGAGTTCCTCACGCTACTGCACGGCGTGATCGACTCGCCCGACATTCCGCTCAACGTGTCGCGAAGCTACCTGCAGAGCGACTCGAACGTCAAGAAGATATCGAACTACATCACCCGCAAGGTGGCCGATCGCCTGCAGGAGCTGTTCACCACGCAGCGCGAGGAGTTCGAGAAGAAGTGGGACGACCTGAAGATATTCATCGAGTACGGCATCGTGACCGACGAGAAGTTCGCCGAGAAAGCGGCCGACTTCACGCTGCTCAAGGATACGGACGGCAAATACTTCACATTGAAAGAGTATGAGGAGCTGACCAAGGCCGAGCAGACCGACAAGAACGGTACGCTGATCTATCTTTATACGAACGACCTTGTCGAAAAGTTCAGCTTTATCGACGCGGCCAAAGCGCGCGGTTACGACGTGCTGCTGATGGACGGCCAGCTCGATAACCACTTTATCAGCTGGTTCGAGCATAAGAACCAGAACACGCGTTTCGTGCGTGTCGACTCGGAGGTGATCGACAAGCTGATCCAGAAGGAACAGAATCATACTGTCGCGCTGAGCAGTGCCCAGCAGGAGCTGATGCGCCCGGTGTTCGAGTCGCAGTTGCCCAAGGACGACAAGATTCACTATAATATTGCCTTCGAGGGGATGAGCGAGACGGATGTGCCGGTTACGATCGTTCAGAACGAATATATGCGGCGGATGAAAGAGATGGCCGCCACGAGCGGGGGGATGTACCAGATGTACGGTCAGATGCCCGACAACTTTACGGTCGTGGTGAACGGTAACCACCCGCTGGTGATCGATATCCTGCAACAGGTAGAACAGGCTTACGGCGACAAGCTGGGCTCGATCAATAAGAAGATCGACGCGGCTTCGTCGCAGCTCAAGATGGAGGAGGAGAAGCTCAGCGGCAAGAAAGAGGAAGAGATCACCCAGGAGCAAAAGGATACGCGCGATAAGCTGGCCGGGAAGGTGAACAGCCTGCGCAGCGACCGTGACGCCCGCCTGCGAGAGATCGGCTCGGAGAACACGCTTGTCAAGCAGATCGTCGACCTGGCGCTGCTGTCCAACGGCATGCTCAAAGGCGAGAACCTCACGAACTTTATCCGTCGCAGCGTCGAGCTGATCGGAAAATAACCGGGCGGATAGGTTGGGCGCCATGGGCGCCGGAAGACGACGGGACGGCATGAATGCCGTCCCGTCCTTGTTTTGTCGGGTTGCGGGGTGTCCGATGCCGGGCATTGCAGCCGCACTTGTGGTGCATGGCTATGAGATGAGGGGAGGCCGGAAGTATCCGTCCTTGTGTGGGCCGGCCGCGATTAGCTGCGAGCCAACCGCTACCGGATACGATACCCCCACAAAAAGGAAGGCCGCGGGAATGTTTCCGCGGCCTTGCTGATTGCCCGGGGCCTTTCGCGGCCCCACACATATCTAAAGCAGCTTAGCGATCTTCTCTTCGAGCGCCTGCCTGGGAGCTGCGCCGACCTGCTTGTCGACCACCTC
>JAFQJK010000111.1 GCA_017415005.1 Rikenellaceae bacterium | reverse complement strand
TCGAGCTCGACCCCGACAAGCAGGAGGCGTTCAACCATAAGCTGCAGGCCAAGTATGAACGGATCGCCCGCGACGAAGTGCGCTACGAGACGTTCGGATGCGAAGATGCCGACTATGTGATCGTCGCTTACGGTTCCTCGGCCCGGATCAGCCGCCGTGTGATGGAGATGGCCCGCGAGGCCGGGTATAAAGTGGGATTGTTACGCCCGATCACGCTCTTCCCCTTCCCGGGTGCGGCGATCGGGGAGCTGGCCGGACGGGTGAAAGGTTTCCTGTCCGTCGAGATGAGCATGGGACAGATGGTCGAGGACGTGCGGCTGTGGGCCGGCAAAGACGTCGCCGTCGAGCACTACGGCCGTTGCGGCGGCGCGGTCCACTCACCCGCCGAGGTGTACGAGGGTCTCAAGACCCGATTAATCGCAAAATTCGAATAACATGGCATTTGAAGTGGAAATAAAGCCGGAGAACCTGGCATACGGCAAAACGCCGGTGCTGACCGACAACCCGATGCACTTCTGCCCGGGTTGCAGCCACGGAACGATCCATAAGATCATTGCCGAGGTGATCGGCGAGATGGGGCTGCAGGAGCGGGCTGTCGGGCTCTCGCCGGTTGGCTGCTCGGTGCTGGCCTACAATTATATCGATATCGACTGGGTGCAGGCGGCACACGGCCGGGCGGCCGCAGCGGCGACAGCCATGAAGCGGCTCAACCCCGATAAGCTGATCTTCACCTACCAGGGTGACGGCGACCTGGCCGCGATCGGTACGGGCGAGACGATACATGCCTGCAACCGGGGCGAAAACATCGCCATCATTTATGTGAACAATGCCATCTACGGCATGACAGGCGGCCAGATGGCCCCGACCACGCTGACCGGCATGAAGACGGTGACCACACCCGACGGTCGCGACCCGAAGCTGCATGGCTACCCGTTTGCCGTGAGCAGCATGCTGGCCCATCTGGACGGGGTGTGCTACATCACGCGGCAGAGCGTACATACGCCGGCCAACGTGCGCAAGGCCAAGAAGGCGATCCGCAAGGCGTTCGAGAACTCGATGGCGGGCAGGGGCCTTTCGTTCGTTGAGATGGTGGCCACCTGCAACAGCGGGTGGAAGATGACGCCCACGGAAGCCAACAAGTGGATGGAAACGCATATGTTCCCGGTCTATCCGCTGGGCGACATCAAAGGTTAACGGCAAAACGCAAGACACGATGAAAGAAGAACTGATCATAGCCGGATTCGGCGGCCAGGGGGTGCTTTCGATGGGCAAGATCCTTGCCTACTCGGGAGTGATGCAAGGTTACGAGGTGAGCTGGATGCCCTCGTACGGCCCTGAGATGCGCGGCGGAACGGCCAACGTAACGGTCATTATCAGCGACGGGCCGGTCGGCTCGCCGATCGTCCACGAATACGACACGGCCATCATTCTGAACCAGCAGAGCATGAACAAGTTCGAGAGCCATGTCAAGCCCGGCGGACTGTTGATCTACGACCCCAACGGCATCATTCACCCTCCGACCCGCACGGATATCGACACCTACACGATCGACGCCACGGCCGAGGCGGCCAGGTCGGGCAACTCGCGCGTTTTCAATACGATGATCCTCGGCGGATACCTCAAGGCGCGCCCGGTCGTGACGCTCGGGAATGCCCTGCTCGGACTGCAAAAATCGTTGCCCGAGCGACTGCATCACACGTTGCCGGCCAACGAAGCGGCCCTGAAAAAAGGCATGGAGCTGATCCGCAAGGTCGAGTAGGGGATGGATATTCGGGGAAAGTTCCCTACATTTGGAGCCATGATACAGATCGATGATAAAATCGTCAGCGCTGACCTGCTGACCGAGTGTTTCTGCTGCGATATCGCAGCCTGCAAGGGGATATGCTGCGTCGAAGGTAACGCGGGCGCCCCGCTGGAAGACGAGGAGGTGGATATCCTGGAGGAGGAATACGAGGCGTATAAGCCCTATATGAAGCCCGAAGGTATCGCCTCGATCGAGCAGAACGGCTTTATGGTGATGGATGAGGAGGGAGAGTGCACCACGCCGCTCATCGACGGGGCAGAGTGCGCTTTCTCGTTCGAGGAGAACGGTGTGACGCTCTGCGCCATCGAGCGTGCATACAACGAAGGGAAAACCGCATTCGTAAAGCCGGTCTCCTGCCATCTGTACCCGATCCGCGTGACGCGTTTCGGCAATGGGACCCTCGGGTTGAACTATCACCGATGGGAGGTGTGCAAGCCGGCCTGCGCAAATGGCCGCAAGCTCGGACTTCCGGTGTACCGCATGCTGAAAGCACCGATAATCAGGCGATTCGGAGAGGAATTCTACGAGGCGCTGGAGCAGGCCGAAGCCTACATGCAGGGGCAGCAGGCCGCAACGGAATAACCGGGCCCTATGCGTCCGGGCCGGCCGGTCGCTGCGGGCGCCGACGCCGCAGACAGTCGGAGGCCGTGTTTCGCTCCATGCGCCGGGGGATATAAATTGAGACGGGAAGGCAGGTTTATGCGATTTTTTTGCTAATTTTGTAAAGATCGCCATAAAAACGACCATCGTGCATTGTTCTTTTACTCATACCCTGGTGGCTTGCCTCGTCCTGATGGCTTGCGCCGGGACCAACCGGGCCGAAGCCCAGCGAAGCAGGACACGGATCTACACGCCGCCCAAGCTCGAAGACCTGCCCCAGCGTCCGCTTGACACGCTCAGCACCGCCGACCCCGACACCAAGATCGTCCTGTTCAGCAATAATACCTGGAAATACCTGTTGACCAATACGGAGCAGTTCGACGAGATGGAGGTGTTCCGCGAGCATTGGGACACTTCTCAGGTCTTCGCCTACAAATCCATCGAGCTGAAGGACCTGCCTCCCGTCGTCGACATCAACCTGATCCGCGACCTCTCGGACTACCGGCCTCCGATCGTGGGGCATGTCTTTTCGAAGTACGGACGCCGGGGGCGCCGCAACCACAACGGTGTCGACATCCCGCTCCGGATCGGAGAGCCGATCTGCGCCGCTTTCGACGGCAAGGTGCGCTACGCCAAATTCAACACGGGCGGCTTCGGCAACCTGGTGATCGTCCGGCACAAGAACGGGCTCGAGACCTGGTATGCGCACCTGTCGAAACTCAACGTCGGACATAACGACTACGTCAAGGCCGGACAGGTGATCGGGTTCGGCGGCTCGACCGGCCGCAGCCGCGGACCCCACCTGCACTTCGAAATGCGCTATTGCGACCAGACGTTCGATCCTGAGTTCATCATCGATTTCGAAACGGGCAACCTTCGTTACCAGACCTTCGCTCTCGAGAAATCGTTCTTCAACATCCACTCGCGGGCTACGGACCAGTTGGAGGATGACGATGACTACGACTTCCCGATGCTGACCGAGAACCTGGCCGATACCGTTTCGTCCGAAGACATCCTCGAGCATATCGCCCGGGCACAGCAGCCCAAGGCCGCGAACGGTCCGGAATTAACGCAGGGCAATGCCGTCTACCATGTGATCAGGTCGGGGGATATGCTGAGCAAACTGGCTATCCGCTACGGCGTTACCGTGCGCCAGAT
>JAFQJK010000110.1 GCA_017415005.1 Rikenellaceae bacterium | reverse complement strand
CTCTCGGCCGGCCCGACCGCCAAAAAAGAAAAACGGGCAACGCGGTTGAAAAGGCACGGTGCATCACGCATGGCACCTTCTCCCACTACTTACTACACTACTTTTACTACTACCTACTATTGATGCGTTGCCCGTTAGGGGAAAGGCTTGCGCCCGATATCGTGGTGTTGGAGGATCTATGTGATCGACCGCTGCCGGAGGACCTCCATGAAGGCCTCCTTGTACGAGTCGGAAATCGGTATGTATGTCTTGCCGAACACGATCCGGTTGCGTTCGATCACCCGGATCTGGTCGATGTTGACGATGAACGAGCGGTGGACGCGCAGGAACCGGCCGGCGGGGAGGCGGTCCTCCATCGTCTTGAGGCTCATCTGCGTCAGGACGGGGTGCTCGCTGCCGTCGTCTCCGAGCGTACTGATGCGTACATAGTCCTTCACCCCTTCAATGTATTGAATCTTTTTCAATTCGAGTTGAACCAACTTGTAATCGCTCTTGACAAAAATACTGTCTGTCTCGGGCCGCTCCTTGTCGCCGGCCCTGTGCATCGCCTCGTGCCAGTTGAGGGCCTTGTTGGCCGCACGCAGGAATTCGGGGTAGCTGATCGGTTTGAGCAGGTAGTCGAGCGCGTCGACCCGGAAGCCTTCGAGCGCGTACTGCTCGAAGGCCGTGGTGAAGACGACGCGCGTGCGCTCCGCGTCGATCAGGCGCGTGAGTTCGAGCCCGCTCAGTTGCGGCATCTGGATGTCGAGGAACGCCAGGTCGATCCGGCCGCTGCGCAACGCCTCCAGCGCATCCACGGCAGAGCCGTAGCTCCCCGCGAGCTGCAGGAACGGCGTGCGTTCCACGTAGCTTTCGAGCAGGCCCAGGGCAAGCGGCTCGTCGTCGACGATCAGCGCGTTGAGCGTCATGGCTTTTCTGTTTTGGTGTTAATGATCAGTTGTGTGAAAAATTCGTCGCCCAGCCGCTCGGCCCTGAAAATGTGGCCGTCGGGGTAGAGCAGGTGCAATCGTTTGCGAAGATTGGCGATCCCGATGCCTGAGCCGCTGCGGTCGCGGTCGGTCTTGGGATGGTAGCTGTTGCGGATCGTACAGACCACCGTGCCGGGCTCCTCGATCCGGAACTGAATGTCGATGTGCGACGGCTGGTCGGCGCTCACTCCGTGCTTGAAAGCGTTCTCGACCGGGGTGATGAACAACAGCGGCGCCACCAGCAGCTTCGAAGGCTCCCCGGGCATTGTAACGCGCAGGTCGACCGTTGCGGGCAGGCGCAGCTTCATCAGCTCGATGTAGTTCTGCATGAAGCTCAGCTCGCTTCCCAGAGGAACAAGGCCGTGGTCGTTGTCGTAGAGGACGTACCGGAGCAGGCGGCTCAGCCCGTGAACGGCATATTGCGCCTTGTCGGGATCGATGGCGATCAGCGCATAGATATTGTTCATCGTGTTGAACAAAAAGTGCGGGTTGAGCTGGCTCTTGAGGTTCTGCAGCTCGGCTTCGGTGCGCGCCTTGGCGATCTCCTGCTTCTCGCTTTCGGTGCGGTACCAGTTGCCCGTCATCTTGATCGCAACGCTCAGCCCTACCGTAAGGCCCAGCATCATCGCGTCGCGGAGGAAAAAGAGCAGCCGGGGCGGCATGCGCCGCAACTCCTCGGTCGAGGGCGGGTCGCCTCCCACCCAACCCCAGTGGAACATGTGCCAGACGTGCAGCGATGCTATGCAAAGAACGATCAGGGCTATGTTGGCGGCAATGAACTGCCAGGCGCGCTTACGGAACAGAAGACGGTCGATCAACACCCCGTAGTTGAGATAGAAGACCGCCATGAAGACCAGTTGGACGACCGCGAAGCCGAGATAGTGCTTCGGGTCGATCGCGGTGTCGCCGTTGGCAAAGAACAGCAGCGGCACGCACAGCAGGAAACCCCATCCCGTCAGATGGATCAGCACCTCGGCGAGTTTACGTTTGCTGACTGCAGCCATATAGGGTTGTTTGATAGACAAAATTAACAATATTTTGGACAAATGAAAATATCTTGGATTTATTCGTACCGGATCGCTTCGATCGGATCGAGCTGGGCGGCTTTCTGGGCCGGGTACCAGCCGAAGAAGATGCCCGTGAGCGTGCAGACCCCAAAAGAGAGGATGACCGAGTAGGGCTGGATGTAGATCGGCCAGCCCGCCACGTACTTGATCGCAACCGAGGCGCCGACGCCGAGCAGGACGCCGATGATACCGCCCGCGAAGCTGATGATCACCGCTTCGATCAGGAATTGCAGCAGGATGTGTCGGCCCTTGGCGCCGATCGACATGCGCAGGCCGATCTCGCGTGTGCGCTCGGTGACCGAGACGTACATGATGTTCATGATGCCGATCCCGCCCACCAGCAGCGAGATGCCGGCGATACAGGCCAGCAGCACGGTCATCAGGTCGGTCGTCGACCCGAGCATGCTGCTCAGCTCCTCCTGCGAACGGACGCTGAAATCGTCTTCGTCGCCCGCTTTGATCTTGTGGCGCTCGCGCAGGATCGCGGACATCTCGTCGATCGCCTCGGCAGAGGTCTCCTCGCTCAGTGCCGAGGCGTAGATGCCCTGGATGTAGTTGATCGCCAGCAACCGTTTCTGGACCGTGGTGTAGGGGGCGATGATCAGGTCGTCCTGGTCCATGCCCATCGAGTTGTAGCCCTTGGGCGTGAGGATGCCGATGATCGTGAACGGGATGCTGTTGAAGCGGATCGTCTGTCCCAGCGGCTCCTGTCCGTTCGGGAAGAGCTTGTCGGCTACCGTCTTGCCCACTACGCAGACCTTGGCCGCCTTGCGCGTGTCGGCGTCGGTGAAGAATTCGCCTTCGCCCACCGCGTACTTGCGGATGCTCAGGTAGTCCTCGTTGACGCCGTACATCGTCGTGGGCGTATTGTTGGCCCCGTAGATGGCCTGTCCGCTGCTGTTCACCGACGGGGTGCAGGCAGAGATGTAGTCGGCGTCGCGGGCGATCGCCTCGTAGTCCTCGAGCTTGAGCGACTGCATGCTCGACGCGCTCTGCCGCACGCCGCCGAAGCGCTCGGCGCCGGGGTGGATCATGATCATATTGGAGCCCATCTCCGAGATCTGGGCCCGGATGCTGCGCTTCGAGCCCTGCCCGATGGCGAGCATCGAGATGACCGAGGCCACGCCGATGATAATGCCGAGCATCGTCAGGAAGCCTCGGAACTTATTGTTGTTCAGGGCCCGGAGCGCTATCTTGATCAGGTTTTTGTAATTCATCGTGCTTGCTGTTTGTGATATTGTGTCGGTGTGGCCGGCGGGTGCCGTGGCGGAAGAGGCCGGATGCACGCCGGGCGGGTGGCCGGCTCGCGGGTCACTCCTCCTCTTTGGGCAGGCCGGCCAGGACCTCGGCGGCGGAACGGATGTCGGTATTGACCTTGTCCTCGGTGATATGCCCGTCGCGCAGCGTGATGTTGCGGCTGCTGAACTCGGCGATCTCGGGGTTGTGCGTGACGAAGATGATCGTGCGTCCTTCGGCGTGGAGCCGCTGGAAGAGCGTGAGGATCTCGAACGAGGTACGCGAGTCGAGGTTGCCGGTCGCCTCGTCGGCCAGGATGATCACCGGGTCGTTGACCAGCGCGCGGGCGATGGCCACACGCTGCTGCTGGCCGCCCGACATCTGGTTGGACCGGTGAGACATCCGGTCGTGGAGCCCCACCTCTTCGAGGGCGGCCATGGCCCGCTTGCGCCGGTCGTGGGACGAGACGGTCGGGTTGTAGAGCAGCGGAAGCTCGACGTTCTCGAGGGCCGTGGTCTTGGGCAGCAGGTTGTACGACTGGAAAACGAAGCCGATCTTGCGGTTGCGCAGCGTCGCGCGGTCGTTCTTGCCCATCGTCCGGACCGACACGCCGTCGAGATAGTAGTCGCCCGAAGTGGGGGTGTCGAGGCAGCCGAGGATGTTGAGCAGTGTCGACTTGCCCGAGCCGCTGGTGCCCATGATCGTCACGAACTCACCCGGGGCGATGCCGAACGATACGCCGCGCAGCGCGTGCACCGTCTCGCTGCCCACGACGAAGTCGCGCCGGATATCGTTGATCTGTATGATGTTTGCACTCATCTTCTGGAATTGTTTGGCGTTGGGGCCGGTCGTTTTCGGGGCCCGTGGATGGAACGGCAGGCATGGAAGAGCCGATGCCGCCTACTTTTTCTTCTGTCCGGGAGGCTGCGGCATGAACGGGCTCGACCCGCCGGCAGGCATGTCGCCGCCGACCGGGGCTTTGCCGATACGCTTCGAGACGATCACGCGCGCCCCTTCTGTGATCCCGTTCCGGATCTCGGTGTGGATGCCGTCCGTAAGGCCCGGGGTGACACTGACGGCGCGGACGCCCTGGGCATCCTGGACCCACAGGGTCTTGTGGCCGTGCTGGGCCTCGGGCGCCGGGGCGTTGTCGGGCGTGAAGCGGAAAGCCTTGGCCGGGACGAGCAGCGTGGCAAGGCTCTCCTGCGTGGTGATCGCGATCGTGGCCGTGAGGCCCGGCTTGAGCTTCAGATCGGGATTCGGGGCATCGACCACGACCTCGTAGGTCACGACGTTGGACTCGGTGGTCGACTGGAGGCGCACCTGCGTTACGGTGCCATGAAACACGTCGTCGGGATAGGCGTCGACAGTGAAGGTGACGGGCTGGCCGTCGGCCACCTCTCCGATATCGGCCTCGTCGACGTCGGCGATCACGCGCATCTTCGACAGGTCGTTGGCGATGGTGAACAGCGTCGGGGTGTTGAAGCTGGCCGCCACGGTCTGACCTTCGTCGACATCACGCGAGAGGACCACGCCGTCGATGGGCGAGACGATGGTCGCATAGCCGAGGTTGGTCTCGGCGCGGGCCACCTCGTACTGCGACTTCTGGTAGGCACTGCGGGCCCGGTCATAGGTGTACTGGGCTGTCTCGTAGTCGGCGTCGGAGACCATGCGCTGCTCGTGCAGTCCCTTGATGCGGTTGTAGTTGCGCTCCTGGTATTCGTATTCGGTCTTGTTCGATTCCAGGTCGGCCCGGGCCGAGGCCAGCGTCGACTGGAGCACCTCCTTGTCGAGCTCGGCCAGCAACTGGCCCTTCTTGACGATCGAGTTGTAGTCGACATAAATGTGGTCGATGATGCCCGACACCTGCGTGCCGACCTCGACCTGGATGATCGGTTCGACGGTACCGGTGGCCGTGACGGTGTTGGTAATGTCGCCGCGCATGACGGCGACGGTCTCGTAGCCGGCCACCTGCTTGGCTTTGGGACGGGCGATGAAGTAGACCGCTGTGGCCAGGGCGGCCACGACCACGAGCGAGGCGACGATCTTCAGGAACTTTTTCATATGCGTGTTCGGTTATAATTCGACAGGGATGTTCGGGTAGAAGTTGAGCAGCTGGATCGACAGGATCGCCTTGTACTTGGTCTGGAGTTGCTGCTGGCGGGCCGAGAGGAAGTTGTTCTTCTCGGTGAGCAGGTCGACCGGGGTTTTCATCCCAACGTCGAACTGTCGGCTTACGAGGTCGTAGCTGAGCGAGGCGGCGCGCAGTTTGTCGCTGGCTGCGACGTAACTGCTGCGGGCCGAGAGGGCGTCCTGATAGAGCGTCTCGACGGTCTGGAGCAGGTCTTTTTCAACGCGTGTGTAGTCGAGCCGGGCCGAGTGCGTGGAGAGCTGCGCCTTCTCGATGGCCGAGCGTGTCTGGCGGTTGTTGAAGATCGGGATGCTGATGCGCAGGCCTGCGCTCTGGTTGAACTGGTTGTTGAGCTGGTTGAAGAAGTTGTAGCCGGTCTGCGAGAAGTTGCCCGTGCCGGCCGCCGCGCTCACCGAGAGGGTCGGGATGCGGTCGGCCCGGGCGATCTTCTCGCCCACGAGCGACGCTTCGATGCTCTTGAGGCTCCCGGCGATCTGAGGCATCACGCCGAGCGAGGTGCGGTAAACCTCGTGCAGCGGGGGGAGGGTCGCCATGATCTGCGAGCTGTCGAGCTCGGGATAGTAGATCTCCATACGGTCGTCGATGCCCAGCTCGAGCAACTGCTTGAGCTGCAGGCGGGCGAGGGAGAGCGCGTTCTCGGCGGCCGTGAGGTTGTAAAGGTCGCTGCTGTACTGCGCCTCGATCTGGGCATGGTCGCTGACCGAGATCGAGCCCGCCTCGAGCAGTGCCTGGGACTGGGTGAGCTGCGCCGCGGACGACTCGACGGTCTGCTGTGCCTGGGTGAGCGACTCGCGGTCGTAAAGTACCTGCAGGTAGCCCTGAATGACGGCCACCTCGATGTCGTTGGCAGCGGTCTCGACCTCGGCCTCGCGCACGTCGCCCAGTATCTCCTGCTGGCGCACGGACTGATTGAGCTTGCCGCCGTTGTAGAGCGTGAACTCGGCGTTGAGCGAATAGCTGCCCGAGTAGCGGCCGCGCGAATCGAAACCGCCCCCGGGGTTCTCGCTCTTCTGGTGGGCATAACTTTGCGTACTCGAGAAGTTGAGCGACGGCAGTTTCCTGGCCTTGGCGGTAAGCAGGTCGATGTCGGTCCCCTCGCGGGTGATCCGGGCGGCCTGGACCTGGATATTGTTCTCGCGGGCGTAGTCGATACAGTCGCGCAGCGTCCATGTCTTCTGTCCGTAGCCGTCGGCTGCGGCGAGGAGCAACAGCGCGGCGAGGCTTATTCGTAGGGTCGTTTTCATGTCGTTTCCGGTTTTTACCCGATACAAACCTATACAAGAAAACAGCCGCGCGAAAACGGAATATACCGGTACGTGGATTGGACCGATACGTAGCCGGATTTTACCGATAAACGGGCACGGGGCGGATTTTGGTCGGTGAAATGGGGCGGTCGGTCGGCTGGATGGGCCGGTTCGTCGGCATGGCGGCCCGGAGGCGGGGAGCCCGGCAGGAGTTGGCCGGTCCGGTCATGCGGAGGTTACGGATCAGCTCCGGCGGGGGAGGCGGGCGCGCGCTTCGGCGTCCATCTGAGCTTTGGACTTACTGCTTGTCACCACGTAGACGCCGACGAAGACGAGCAGCGCGGCGATCGCCTTGGGCCAGCCGAAATGGTCCTGGCCGACGGCTACGGCCACGAGCGAGGCGATGATCGGCTGTACGTAGGTGTACATGCTCACGACCGTCGGGCGGAGCCGTTGCTGGCCGATCGGGATGAGCAGGTAGGCCACGAAGGTGGCGAAGACGACGATGTAGGCGAGTTGGGCGTAGGTCTCGGGAGTGAAACGCGAGTAGTCGATCCGCGTGACGTCGTTGTAGCAGAACGGCACGCTGCAGATCGACGCGTAGACGAACATCCATTTCATCACGGTGACGGCCGAGTAGCGGCTCACGAGCTTCTTGAAGACGACCAGGTAGATGGCGAAGCTCAGTTCGCCGAGCAGGCAGACCAGGTCGCCGAGGAAGTGGTTGCCGCCCCCGGTCGTGTCGCCCCGGCTGTTCATGATGAGCATCAGCGCCCCGAACGCCCCGATGAAGATACCCGAGACTTTCTTGCCGGTGATGGGCTCCTGGAGCACGAAGGCGGCCAGGATCATCGTGATGATCGGTACGGTGGTCGTCACGACCGATGCGTCGATAGGCGAGGTCATCGAGAGGCCTGCGATGAAAAAGCCCTGGTTCATCAGGATACCGAACAGCGAGGCGAAAAAGAGCAGGCCCATGTCGCGCGGCTTGACGTGCTCGCGAGGCAGGAAGGCCGACGCGATCCAGAAGATCGCCGCGGCGCCGAACATGCGGAACAGCGTGAGGGCGTACGAGCTCATCACGCCCGAGGCCAGCAGGTCTTTCGAGACGGGTGAGAAGAGCCCGAAGATAACGTTGGCGCTCAGCATGGCCAGATGTCCGCGGTAGTCCCTATGTTCGTGGGTCAGCTTCATGGCGGCAAAGATAGTGATTTCGCGATGCCTGCGGTCGTTCGGAGGGCTTTTTTTGCTCCGGGGCGGAGTGGTCCCTGCTCGGGGCGGTGCGCCCGGAGTGTCGGGTGGATCGGGTCCGGGGCGGGAGTGGGCGATTCCGCGGGGTCGGGATGGCGAGGGGCCGGGAAGTATGTTGCGATCATCGGGGCGCGCGATGGGGCGGGCTTTGTGTGACCGGTGGCTGGAACGGGGCCTCGTTGGGCGGCTTGAAGTCCGGGGTGTGGGGATGTGGCGAGGCCGGCAGGGTGTGTCAGGAGAGGCGCATGGCCGGGTGGCGGGACGGTGCGGGGCCCGGCGGTTGCCGGGGAGTGCGGACGGGTGCGATGTAGGGTTTGGCGGCGGGGAAGGAACGGGAGATGGCGCCGGGCGATGGGCGGGGTCGGGCGAGGAAAGGGGAAGGTCCGGCCGTTCCGCCGGAAACGAAGCTATTTCGGGTCGAGCTTGAGCGCCGTCACCACCGGGGTGTGGTCGGACCAGACGGCCTCCGAGGGCGTCTGGTAGCTCAGCGTGGTGAACCGGGGCGAGTGGAAGACATAGTCGATGCGCAACAGGCTGAAAAGGCCCCGGTAGGTGTAGAGCGTCCCGCGCCCTTTCTCCTTGAAGCTGTCGGTCAGCTCGCCCCGCATCGTACGGTAGGTGTAGGACATCGGCGTGTCGTTGAAGTCGCCGCAAACGATCACCGGATAGGGTGTCGCGGCGATCTGCAGTGCCACCGAGTCGGCCTGGGCCGCGCGCAGCCGGTAGTTGTTGCGGAGCTTGCCCACGATGCTGCGGATGCGGGCCTGGCGGAGTGTGTCGGCGGCGAAGTTCTGGTAGTCGAGGAACTCGCGGTCGGCGCTGTTGATCTGTGTGGTCTGAAGGTGGTTGTTGAAGATCCGGATCGTGTCTTTGCGGATCACGATATCGACCCACATCGACGAATTGGTCGAGCGGCCGAACGGCACGGTGCCCCCGTCCACGATCGGGTAGCGGCTGTAGACGGCCGTGCCCCAACCGTGGGGACCCTGGCCGAGCACGAAGTTGATCCGCTTATATGGCAGGCCGGCGAGCAACGAGTCGATTTCGCGCTGGGTGATGACCGGCGTGGTCTGGAACTCCTGGAAGCAGACGATGTCGGGCCCCGTCCTGGCGACGAAGCCCAGCACCTCGGGCATGTTGGAGCGGGGCCTGGGCCCGCTCCAGTCGAGGAAGCCCTCGACGTTGTAAGTCATCAACGTGAGCGACGCGTCGCCCGACCGGTCGTCATAGTGCTTGCTGAGCTGGGGGCGGAAGAACGAAGTGATGTGCCCGGCGCCCAGGAGGATCGTCGCGAGCGGGATGAACAGGTAGACCTTCCAGCGCACAGTCCAGTAGAGCGTGAGCACGGTATTGGCCATGTAGAGCACCGGAGCCGCGAGCCCGAGCAGCGCAGGCCACCAGAAATCGTTGGGATTGATCCGCCCGGCAAGGTAGGCCAGCAGCAGCAGGCCGGAGACGGCGAGGGTGAGCATGAGGACCATGATGTCGATGATCTTCATGTACCCGGCATATCGGCGTTGTCGCTTGGGTCGCTGGTAATACTCGTCCATTGTGTTCGTTTTGTGCTTTCCGTGGCTGCCTGCATGGGTGCGGCCGGTGCTGTTCTCCGGGCTCTTCCATCCTGCCGGACATCTGCTGCCGGACATCTGCTGCCGGACATCTGCTGCCGGACAACCGTTGCCGGGCCCGGGAGGTGCCGGGTCGGTGGTTAATAGTACAACCCCCGCTTCTTCCAGTAGCGTAGCAGCAGGTAGCCCCACAGCATGCCGCCTACGTGGGCGAAGTGGGCGATGCCCGGAGAGGTTCCCACCACGCCTGAAAGGAGCTCGAGCACGCCGTATCCGATCACGAAATACTTGGCCTTGACCGGGATGGGGATGAGGAAGATGAAGATGCCTACGTTGGGGTGTAGCATGCCGAAGGCGAGCAGGATGCCGAATACGGCTCCCGAGGCGCCGATCGTCACGCCGTTGATCATCTGGCCGAGCCGGATGATGTCCTGCTGCGTGCCGCCGTCGGTCATGATCGAGTGGTGCAGGCTGCTGATCTCGATCCAGTTGACGCCCAGTTGGATCAGCGCCGCGCCGATCCCCGTCACCATGTAGTAGATCAGGAACCGCTTGGGACCGAGGTCGTACTCGAGCGAGCGGCCGAACATCCACAGGGCGAACATGTTCATGAACAGGTGGCCGATGCTGCCGTGCAGGAACATGTAGGTGATGAGCTGGTAAGGTCGGAAATAGTCGCTCTGCCAGAAGAAGAGGCCGAGCTTCTCGACGATCAGGTTGCCCGTTTCGCGGGGCAGCAGCGTCTCGGCCATGAAGAACAGCACGTTGATGATGATCAGGTTCTTGACGACCGGTGGGGTCTGGAAATATCCGTTGGCTTGCATATCGTGGTCTGGTTTTGGCCGGGGTGGGCCCGGCGGTCGTTTGCTATTTTAGTCGCTTGCCGATCTCCTCGCCGGTGATCACCAGGATGACCGGCTTGCCCGATGGGGTGTAGCTGTAATTCTCGCAGTTCATCAGCGCGGCGAGCAGTGCTTCGAGCTCCGTATCGCTCATGGCCCGTGCCGTGCCGATCGCGCAGCGGCGCGCCATGACGGCGGCCAGCAGGCGGCGGCGCACGTCGCGGGCCGTGTCGAGCTTCTCGCTGAGGGTGACCAGCAGCTCGTGCAGGATGTCGGTGGGCGCCGCGCTGCCGAACTCGACGGGCACGCCGCGCAGCTCGACACCGTGGTCGTCGCCGAAGCTGAAGTCGAAGCCGAGCGCCGTGAAGTCGGCCTCGTACTCGCGCAGCAGCGCCACGTCGGGCGTGGGCAGCGAGAGTGGCTCGGGGAAGAGCAGCTGCTGGCAGACCGAGCTGTTGTTGCCCAGCATGAGCAGGTATTGTTCGTAAAGCACGCATTCGTGGGCCCGGACCGCGTCGATCACGGCCAGATTGCCCGCGCCGTAGCTTGAGGCGAAGTAGCGGTTGCTGATCCGGAAGATGCCCTCGAAGAGCGTTCCGCTCTCGATCTCGAACTCGCCCTGCGTGGCGTCGCCCCCCGAGATGAACTCGATCACGGCCTCGTCGGGCTCCTCGCCGGCCAGGATACTCTCGTCGCCGGAAGGCAGGCCGAAGCCGGCGACGGAGGGGAAACCGCGCTCGGCGGCCAGGTCGCTCCCGGACGAGAGGCTGCTCTCGATCGAGAAGCAGCCGTCGGGCCCGATCGGGCTGTGCGCGCGGGCGGCGCCTGTCCGGCCGTCTGCGCTCCCCTCCATGGCGCTCTCTTCGCGGAACGGGTTGAAGCGGGGGTTGGAAGCGGCCTGGGGTATCGTGTAGGGGACTCCCTTTTTGAAGACGGGGATATCGACCGAGGTGTCCTTGTCGAAGTCCATCATCGGGACCACGCCCAGTTTGCCGAGCGACTCGCGCACGGCTGCGGCGATGATCTGCCAGATGGCCTGCTCGTTGTCGAACTTGATCTCGGTCTTGGTCGGGTGGACGTTGACGTCGATCAGCTGCGGGTCGATCGTGAAATAGAGAAAGTAGGAGGGCTGCGTGTCGGGGGGGATCAGCTTCTCGTAGGCCGAGAGGACGGCTTTGTGGAAGTAGGGGCTGCGGAAGTAGCGTCCGTTGACGAACAGGTACTGCTCTTTGTTGTTCTTCTTGGCCATGGCCGGGCGCCCCACGAAACCCTCGATGCCGACCAGCGAAGTCTCGACGCCGAGGTCGAGCAGGTTGCTGGCGATGCCTTTGCCGATCACCTGGACGATGCGTTGGCGCAACGTCGCGGGCGGCAGGTTGTAGACGGGTGTGTCGTTGTTGCAGAGTGTGAAGGCGATCTGCGGGTGGCAGAGCGCCACGCGCTGGAATTCGGTGGTGATGTGCCGGGCCTCGACCGGGGCCTCCTTGAGGAAGCGGCGTCGGGCCGGGACGTTGAAGAAAAGGTTCTTCACGATGAACTGCGTCCCCGCGGGTGCGCTGACATGCTCCTGGCCCTCGAAACGGCTACCCGAGATGCGGACCGAGGTACCCAGCTCGCTGTCGGCCTGCCGCGTGCGCAGCTCGACCTCGGCCACCGAGGCGATCGAGGCGAGCGCCTCTCCGCGGAACCCGAACGAGTGGAGGCGGTAAATATCCTCCACCGAGCTGATCTTGCTCGTGGCGTGGCGGTCGAAGGCCAGGCGCGCGTCGACGGGCGACATGCCGCAGCCATTGTCGACGACCTGGATCAGCGCCTTGCCCCCGTCGCGGAAATTGACGGTCACGGACGTGCTTCCTGCATCGACGGCATTCTCCATCAGCTCTTTGACCGCCGATGCCGGGCGGCTCACCACTTCGCCGGCGGCGATCTGGTTGGCCACGGCGTCGGGCAGTAATTTGATACGGTCTGTCATAAAGGTCTCTTCGTGCATATATTGTGTGCTCTGGGCGCGGGATCATGGGCGTCCAGAACATAGCTGGCCTGATCAGGTCAGCAGAATCCAGAGAACGAGGGCCAGCAGGCACAGCACGGCCGCGATGCGCATAGCCATGCTCTGCTTCGAGATACGGACCCGCTTGCCGGCGATGCCGCGGCCGATGTGCCGCTTGCGGACGTAGTCGCCGGGCTTGTACCCGGTGTCGCCGGCGGGCCCGGGTGCAGTGTAATCGTCGCCGAGCAGCTCCCGGCGGCGCTCTTCGCGGCGTTCGGCCTCGGGGTCGAAGTGGCGGGGCTTGTACTCGAATGTCCGCGGTTTGCGGCGGAATGCTCCTAATCCTAACATAGTCGGTCGGTTTTGGGCGGTCGGCGGCCGGCTTGGCCGGTGGCTTCCGCAGATTGACAAAGGTAATATTTTTATTTGACAAATCGGTTGCCGCAGGCGCTCCTGCGACCGGTGCGATCAGCCATCCCCTGTGCAAAAATCCTGCAACAATCGCTCCGGCCGAACGGAACGCTCGCCGTCCGTTTTGGCCGCTTCCCCGAAAAAACGGGATGTGCGGACGGGATATTTCAATTTGTTGCAGAAATTTGCTATCTTGTCAGACGACAACCTAATAAAAAGTCTGAACCATGCTGAAACATTACTTCCGGATTCTGTCCGTCGTACTGGCCGCTGTGCTGGTACTCTCGGCCTGTAAAAAGGACGACAACGGGGGCGGAACCCCGCCGCCGGTACAATCCGAAACCTACAAGTCACTACTCTCCGCTTACAACTCGGGGCGTTGTTTCCTCGATGCCGAGTCCGACGGCGGATCGACCAAGATCAACTTTACCGACGGCAGCAGCCTGACCGTCAGCCATGCCGATTTTCGTGTGTTCAACTGCATCTCCGCCAGCAAGCCGAATGTGCGGAAGAACGGACAGTACTGGGTGGTCAATGACGTGACGACCACCGTCCCCGTCGTGACGACCGACGACCTGGCGCAGACGCTGCCGATCTGCGCCTATTTCGACAGCGAGACGCTGTTCGTTCGGGTCAATAACGGGGCGACGCTCCGGTTTGATAACCGGGCTGACAAGGCGCTCTTCTCGTTCGAGTTCAAGAAGGCGGATAACGAGGTGCTCGATAAGGACCTGGTCTGCTTTATCATGGGGCAGAAGATCAAGGGCGTGTTCCCGGAGGGCATGACCGAATATGAGCTGGTCCCGACGTTCGAGTTCCGCGGCAAGCGCCTGATGGTCGACGGTATCGAGCAGGAGAGCGGCGTGACGGCCCAGGATTTTTCGCGTCCGGTCGAGTATACGCTCGAGGCGCTCGACGGTACGATGCTGACCTATACGGTCGATGTCGAGCGGGCGCTGCGTTTCCCGACCGTATACATCACCACCGACGGGGGAGCTCCCATTCTCGACAAAGATAATTATGTTCCCGGGACGATCCGGATCGAGGACCCCGACTGCCGCTACTCGAACACGCCGAGGTACGAAAGCCGCATGGGTATCCGGGGCCGGGGCAACTCGACCTGGGGCATGCCCAAGAAGCCGTGGAAGGTGAAGCTCGACAATAAAATGCGCATCTTCGATATCTCGAACGACAAGGAGTGGGCGCTGCTGGCCAACTATGCCGACAAGACGCTGATCCGTAACATCGTGGCGATGGAGATCTCGCGCATTTGCGACATGAAGTGGACCCCCGCCATGTACAGTGTGGACGTGTACCTGAACGATGTGTATCAGGGCTGCTATACCTGGACCGAACATAAGAAGGTTTCGGAGGAACGCGTGAACCTGGATATCGTGGGTCCGGGCGACAACGAAGGCGAGGCCGTGACCGGCGACTACTACTTCGAGATCGAGCAGCAGATGGACGAGACCACCTGTTTCTGGACCGATAACGGAGTGCCGATGATGTTCAGCGATCCGGAAGTGCCGACGGGCCAGCAGCTGGCCTATGTGAAGGGCTATTTCCACGATTTCGAGACGGCGCTCTTCGGCAGTAATTTTGCGGACCCGGAGAACGGTTATGCCAAGTATATCGATGTGCCGTCGTTCATCAACTATTATATTATCCAGGAGCTGACCAAGAACATCGACGGAAATATCCGCAAAAGCTCGTTCCTGACCAAGGAGCGGGGTCAAAAGCTGGAGATGTACCATGTGTGGGATTTCGACCTGACGCTCGGCAACTGCGATTATTTCCAGGATATGTATCCGGGGGTCGACAATACGGCCACGGGCTGGTTTATCAAGAACTGCTCGCTGGCCGGGGTGAACAGCGGCTGGTTCTGGCGTCTGTTCCAGGACCCTGCGTTCGTCCGTCAGGTCAAGCAGCGCTGGAACAGCGTGAAGGCCCAGTTGCGTGCGGTGCCCGACTTTATCGACATGAACGCGCAGTTGATCGACGGGGCGCAGAAGCGTAATTTCCAGAAATGGACGATCCTGAACCAGTATGTTTGGCCCAACCAATGGGTGCTGGGCGATTATACCCTGGAGGTGAAGGCCATGAAGCAGTTCTACGAACAGCGGCTTGAGTGGCTCGATGATGCCATCAATAAACTGTAGGGCGCGGAGTTGGTAAAGATCAAGCCGGTCCGGGGCGGTTGCGCGTGCGCGGCCGCCCCGGATCTTTTTGGGTGAGCCGGCCATGTTGCAGTGCACGCGGCAAGAGGCTGCATATAGCTGTCTGGGCCTCAGTGTCATATTGTGGCCGTTCGTCTCCGGTCCGTCGGCCGGAGATCCCGTGCACGGGGCCGGAATCCGAAATTTAAGTGTTGGAGTCTATTGAAATATCGGAATTTATTGATATTTTTGTTCGGTCGGCAGACTTGATGCGGTGCGTACCAGGTGTGCCGAAAACAATCAACCAAAAAAACTTATTGTTCTATGAAAAGAATCCTGACAACGGCGTTTGCTGCTGTTTTGTTGAGTATGCCCTCTGCTTTCGCGCAGAAATTCGACGGGCTGAACACGGGCATGGGCAACCTGTTCATGCTTTCGAACGCACAGACGCGCTCGATCTGCCCGGAAAACTTTACCGGCGAGAAAGGTAAGGCTGCCATGGCCGATCCCGTGAAGGACGCCGACAAGCCCAACCAGGCCAATGCCCGCTGGGCTGCCCGCGACCTGGGGCAGACCTGGAAAGTGAACCCGTTCATCACCATCAAGCCTAACGAAACCTTTACGCTGGCTGAGATCGAGGGCCCCGGCTGCATTCAGTCGATCTGGATGACCCCGACGGGTAACTGGAAGTTCTCGATCATCCGCATCTACTGGGACGACGAGACCGAGCCTTCGGTGGAGTGCCCCGTAGGCGACTTCTTCGGCATGGGCTGGGGCGACTACGCTCCGCTCAACTCGCTGGCCGTATGCGTGAACCCGGGCAGCGCGTTCAACAGCTACTGGCAGATGCCCTTCCGCAAGAAGTGCAAGATCACCATGCAGAACATCAACGACGCTCATCCGATGAACCTTTACTATCAGGTCAACTATGCGCTGACCCCGGTTCCGGAGGATGCCGGATACTTCCACGCACAGTACCGTCGTTCGCATCCGACCGAGGGCGCGCTCCACACGATCCTCGACGGCGTGAAGGGCAAAGGCCAGTTCGTCGGTATGTATATGGGCGTACAGGTGAACAACAAAGGCTGGTGGGGTGAAGGCGAAGTGAAGTTCTACATGGACGGCGACACCAAGTTCCCGACCATCGCCAGCACCGGTCTCGAGGACTACTTCTGCGGTTCGTACAACTTCGACCGCGGAGGCCGCTACGTGGAGTTCTGCACCGCTTATGCCGGTCTGCACCAGGTGATCCGTCCCGACGGCACGTATAACTCGCAGACGCGGTTCGGCCTGTACCGCTGGCATATCCTCGATCCTATCCGTTTCGAAAAGGACCTGAAGGTGGATGTTCAGGATCTGGGATGGCGCCACGACGGCCGCTACCTGCCGCAGCAGTCGGATATCATCACCACGGCTTTCTGGTACCAGAGCGAGCCGCACGCCAAGTTCCCCGCTTTCCCGAGCTGGCAGGAGCTGGAGGTGAACTAACGGTTGCTCCATCATCGATAGTAAGGGGACTGCGCATCCGCGCAGCCCCCTTCTTCGTTTATGGGCGGAGAGGAAGATAGATGCCCGGGCCGGGAGGGCGATGTGTGAAGGGAGCGGGGTTAGGAACGCAGTGTCGGGTGTATGGCTTCGGCTGTCGCGTACGGGCGCTGCAAGTCCGATGCAACGGAGAATGGTTGCGTGCAGGGGGTGGGGCGTTGGTGGTGGACGAAACTGTGGTCCATGCCGGGCATGAGCGGTACTCTCTGACGGAGTGGGCGGTTTATTGGTGAGGGACGGCGGAGAGATGCCGGATAGGATGCTTTATCCGGGATACGGCCGGTGCAAAAGCTGTATGCCGGGTGCAGGGAAGGCCTGATGCGGATATGAAACGTGCGGAGGGTACTGTGCCGGGAGATGGGGCCGTGAGGAAGAGGGTGTTTAGGGCAGACATGGGCGTGTAAACCAGGTGTATCCGAACGGTGGTATCGTCCGGATACATCAGGCGGCAATGCGGTGGAAGGGTAGGTGCGTATGGATTTACCGGCCGATCCGGCCGGCGGCGGCCTCCGGATTCTGCTCGAGCCAGATCCGATAAAGCTCGAAGAAAGTGGGGGCGTCGAGAAGCTCGACGTTCGGGGCGAGCCGGTGCACCTCGTCCATCACAGCCATGTACCAGTCGGGCGTCTTGAGAATGTTGCGGAACCAGTGGAACGGGACGGGGCGCGCGGCGATCCGTTCGACGATGCGTTGTGCGGCGGCAGGTGGGGCCTGCATGATATCCTCGTCGGCGCGCAGGACCGGTATGCGGCCGTGGAGCAACGTGAGGGGTACCTTCTGGGGGACGATACCGTTGGGACTGAACGAGGCGTAGCAGTCGAGTCCGCGCGGGTTGAGTCCCGGCGCCTGGCCGTCGATCACGAAGCCGGTAACGGTCAGGTCCCATTTTTCATAGTAGGGCTTGCAGTGGGCAGCCCATGCGTCGAGGCCGTCGGGGAGACCCGAGACCTCGCGGGGGGCCTGCAGCATGCCGGGCATCAGGTAACCGGCGCCGTTGTCGGCCGCGGCGAAGTAGTCGTTGGGTGTGGCCGTGCGGCGGAAGTTGTGCAGCACCATCGGCACGCGTTCCTGCAAGACCGGGCTGATGCACCACATGAGCGGCAGCCGGCCGCGGTCGGGATGATCCCATATCGACGGGGTGCGTTGGGTGATCCAGGCCGAGGCATCGTAGTCGCCCACATAGAAGATCATAAACTCACGGCCGCGCAGATCGACCCGGCCCGCGCTGTCGAGGTAGCCCCGCTCGCGGAGCTCGTCGCGGGTCACCCAGCGCTGCGGGTAGTGTTCGTCGAGCGGGAAGTGCTGCCAGAACGAGGCGTTGGCCAGCGCGCCGTAGCCGATCGCGTCGGCGTCCTTGAATGCGTTGTAGGCGCTGATGATCCGGCTGAACTCCCATTCGGTGGCGACGTCGGGGTGTGAGCCGCCCGCCCAGTCGGTGTATTTGAATGCCCAGGCCGGGAAACCGCCGATGTAGCACATCCGTTCGCCACGGTTGAGGCGGTAGGCTTCGACGAGCAGCTCTTTCAGTACGGCCAGATCTGTGCCCGGGCGCTGCAGGGTGTCGTCGGTGGCCGGTTCGTCGCTCCACGGCGAGAGGTCGAAGAAGAAGGCCCGGCGGCTGACGAAGAAGTCGTGGTTGGTCAGCGTATGGTGGTTGGGGACCGTGGCGCGCGGGTTGGCCCGCCACTGCTGGTCGATATAGTAGGCGCCATAGGCCCCCGTGCAGCGGCCGCGCTTCATGTAGCGCTCGAGGAACCAGAGGTAGGGGTCGCACTTGACGGACCCGGTTGAGGCGCGCCGCGTGCCGGGGATCGTGCCCGTACCGGTGAACATCGGCTCTCCGCCGTCGCCGACCAGCCGCACGCGGACTTTGAGGTGTGGCCCGCCGGCGACGAGCAGCGAATATAGGGTGCCGGGACGCGGGTCGTAGCGCACCGCGATGAGGTCGTCGGCACCGGCCACGGCCGAGGCCACGTTGCTCGTCGAGGCTACCCGGCCGTCGTAGAGCACGACACCCCGGATGTCGTCCCGATGAGCAGTCACTGCCTCGGCCACCGAGCCGAAGAGGAGCGTGTCGCGCCCGGCCAGCCACTCGCCCGGGCGGCGATACTTGTCCCACCAGTAAGTGTCGATGGAGCGGCCGGACTCGATGATGTAGTTGAGGTAGAGGCGGGGCGCGTGGCGGTTGACCACGCCCTGGAGCGTGGCGGCCGTGTGGAGGTCGTCCCACAGGGCGAGTACCTGCAGGCTGTCGTCGAGGTCATAGCCGAGCGTGTATGTGAGGTCGAGCATTCCGACCGGCGCGTCGTCCGTATGGCGGGGATGTTCGCGGGCCGCGAGGGCGGCGTGGAGGCTCAGTAGCAGGGTTGCGATCAGCAGTCGTTTCATCAATGGAAGGTATTGGCCGGGGCAGAATGGGCCGACGGGCCGGGCGGAATGCGGGTTCAGGGCAATACGCCGTGCTGCGGAGCCGGTGAATTCGATAAGCGTTATCCTGTTTTGCGGCGGGGCTGTCGGGCCGGCCGGGGCGCCGAGGACCTGTATCGCCGGGTACCGGGCCGACATGCCTATCGATAGGCAAAGATATCATAATTCTCCATTCGGACGGTGCGGGACCGGGGAGATTCTGCCCGGTGGAGCGGATTTTCCGGGATTGGGGGGGGAGTGAGGGGCTCTTGCATGTTTTTTTGGGGCGGGGATGCCGAAGATCGGATTATTGTCGTATATTTGCCGTGCAATGGTTTCCCCGGCCGGGCGTGCGAGCGCTGCAAGGGGATGAAAAGGGAACGCCGTGCGAATCGGCGACAGTTACCGCTGCTGTATGTTCCTCGCCTGTGGCCCCGGGGCCGCAGGATAAGGGTTTCGGAATCCCGCCACTGGTGCCGCCGCGTACCGGGAAGGCTCCGGAACGGGAACGAGTCAGAAGACCTGCCTTGCCCGGGAGTTTGCCGGGCAGAAGCTCAGCGACTTGGACAGAGCTACCCAGAGGCTCTGCTACGTCCTGCAGCAGGAGCAGCCGGTGCTGTTCGGCGACGAACGGATCGCCTTTACCCGCACCGTCACCACCATCCCCGAGCTGCACACCGAAGCGGAACTGGCCGCATTGCAAGAAACCCAGTGGATCCACGAAAAGGGCGATGTGTTCAACATCTGCGTAGACTACACCCGCCTGCTGGCATGCGGCTTTGACTGCAAAAAGGCACAGCTGGAGCAGCAGATGGCGGACTTCCTCCGCTTGGGCGACAGCGAAAAAGCCCACTACATCCACTGCCAAATTAAAGTTTTGAACGCTATTCAGGACCTTGCTGACCGGTATCGGGCGCTGGCAATCAAGCAGGGCAACCAAACAGTCGCCAAGGTGCTTGCCAATGTCCCCGCCAAAGCCCCGCAAAATTTCCTGGAGGCACTGCAGATGCTGCGGATCCTGCACTTTACCCTCTGGGCCGGCAGAAACTATCACAATACCATCGGTCGGTTTGACCAATTCCTATACCCCTACTTCAAGCAGGACATGGATGCGGGCATCTACACAGAGGAGACCGCTCTGGAGCTTTTGGAGGAGTTTTTCCTCACCTTCAACCGGGACAGTGACCTTTACCCCGGTATGCAGCAGGGTGACAACGGCCAGACCATCGTGTTGGGCGG
>JAFQJK010000109.1 GCA_017415005.1 Rikenellaceae bacterium | reverse complement strand
TTCCTGCCATCCTTTGCCTTCTTGTCTCCCTGCTTTCCGTTTGGATGCCAGTCCATTGCCTTCCCTCCGGCACCCCCATCTCTCGTTCCTGTTCCTCGCTTCCCGCCCTGTCCCTTTGCCTTTTCCCGTGTCTCTGTTGCCTTTCCTGCTGTCCTCGTTGTATCGGTTTTCCATCCTTCCTGCCATCCTCTGCCTTCTTGTTCTTCCTGCTTTCCGTTCGGAGCCAGTCCATTGCCTTCCCTCCGGCATCCCCATCTCTCGTTCCTGTTCCTCGCTTCCCGCCCTGTCCCTTTGCTTTTCCCTGTGTCTCTGTTGCCCTTTCTGTGTCCTTGTTTTGTCTTTTTCCCGTTTTTTGTATTTTATCTGCTCTGTGCGTATGGGCTTCTGCTTCCTGCTGTTCCGCAGTTCCGTATTGTGCCGTTCCCGTTTCTGAGGGGTGTTATCCGTGCTTCCGGCCTTTTTCTGCGTTCGTGCTTTTCCTTTTTATCTCTCTTTTGCAGCTGCTGATCCTGCTCGTTCCTTACCATGTCTTTTGCGTTGGCCGCCCTTCCTGATCTTCCCGTAGCGATACCGTTTGCCTTGCTGTTGTGCTTTTCTTCCGGCTATTTCATGCGTAGCCCTGCCCGTTCTGTTGCACAGGTGGCGTTTCGCATGGTCGTTCCGGCGCATTTCAGGTATTCTTTGCCGAAGATGGGATGCGCCTCGGCGATCTTTTGCGTGCGAGCCCGCACGATTGCTCACGGCTTTCACTATCTTTGCCGAAGATGGGATACGGTTCGGCAGTCTTTTGGGAAACAAGTTTCCCTCCGATTGCTTTCACCTTTTCACTATCTTTGACTTTGTCTTAGATAGGATGTGCCTCGGACAAGCCCAAACGAGTTTGGCTTGACGCTCGGCTTTTACTATCTTTGTTTGCGGCACGACCGTTCATCCCGTGCCCGTCGCGTACCTATGCCTCTCGCCTATATCGATGTCGTTCTGCCGCTGGCCCTCCCGCCGCTCACCTTTTCGGTGGACGGCGAGCGTGTGCCCGTTCCGGGCATGCAGGTGGTTGTCCGGCTGGGGCGGCGCAAGCTATACGCCGGCATCGTGTGGCAGGTGCGTGACAGTCGTCCCGATCTCCGCACGATCCGCTCTGTCGAGTCGGTCGAGGGCGACGCGCCGGTGGTGCCCGACTACCAGCTCCGGCTGTGGGCCTGGATCGCCGATTACTATATGTGCACGGTGGGCGAGGTGATGAAGGCGGCTGTCCCCGCGCGCCTCAAGCCGGGCGGTTTCACGCGTGAGGAGCTTGATGCGGCGGCCTATGCCCCGCGTGTGGTGCCCTGCTATGCGCTCGATCCGGCGATCGGCTCCGAGCAGCGGCTGCACGAGGCGTTCGAGTCGTTGCGCCGCGCCCCGCGCCAGCACGCCGCGCTGATCGATTTCGTCGAGCGGGCGGGCGCCGACGCGTTGTTCCGCACGGCCGTGCCGCGCCCGGCTTTGAAGGCCGACGCGACGATCCTGCGCGCGCTGACCGACAAGCATATCCTCGCGTGCTATCTCGACGGCAGCCTGCCCGACAGCCTGACGCTGGCAGGTTCCCTCGCCCTGTCCGGCCCGGACGCGCCTGCCGTTCCGCTTCCAGATCTTTCGGCTGCGCAGCGGCAGGCCCTCGCCGAGGTTGACGAGGCTTTCCGGGAGAAAGACGCCGTCCTGCTGCACGGGGTGACGGGCAGCGGCAAGACCGAGCTTTATATCACGCTGATCGCCCGTGCGCTGGCCGAGGGGCGCGACGTGCTCTACCTGCTTCCCGAGATCGCGCTTACGGCCCAGCTGATCGACCGGCTTCGCCGCTATTTCGGCGCCCGCACGCTGGTCTACCACTCCCGTTTTACCGATACCCGGCGGGCCGCCTGCTACGAGGAGGTGCGCCGCGGCGCTCCGGGCCGGCTGGTCGTCGGGGCCCGCTCGGCGCTTTTCCTGCCGTTCCGGCAGCTCGGGCTGGTGATCGTCGACGAGGAGCACGAGGGCAGCTTCAAGCAGGCCGAGCCTCCGCCGCGCTACCACGCGCGCGACTGCGCACTGGTGCTGGCCCGGCTATGCGGCGCTCCGGCGCTGCTGGGCAGCGCCACGCCCTCGCTTGAGTCGTACAGCAATGCGCTGGCCGGCAAGTACGGGCTGGTGGAGCTCACCGAGCGCTATGGCGGGGCGGTGTTGCCGCGCGTGGTCGTGGCCGATACGCTTCGTGCCGCTCGCCGCGGCGAGCGGGTCTCGCACTTCACGCGGGCGCTGCTCGACCGCCTCGACGCGACACTCGGGGCGGGGCGCCAGGCGATCCTGTTCCAGAACCGACGGGGCTTCTCGCCCTTCGTCGAGTGTGGCACGTGCGGCTGGACGGCCGGCTGCCCCCACTGTAACGTGACGCTCACTTACCATAAGGCCGAACGCAGCCTGCGCTGCCACTATTGCGGCTATACGATGCCGGTGCCCGCGCTCTGTCCCTCGTGCGGCCGCGACGACTTGCAGCCGCGCGGTTTCGGGACCGAGAAGATCGAGGAGGAGCTCTCCGGGCTTTTTCCCTCGGCCCGCATCGCGCGCCTCGACTCCGACACCTCGCGCGGAGTGGGGAGCTTCGAACGCATCGTGGCCGATTTCGGTGCGGGGCGGACCGATATCCTGGTGGGTACGCAGATGGTGACCAAGGGGTTCGACTTCGGCCGGGTGTCGCTGGTGGGCATCCTCAATGCCGACAACCTACTCAACTATCCCGATTTCCGGGCGGTCGAGCGGGCTTTCCAGCTGATGATGCAGGTTGCGGGCCGGGCCGGGCGGCGGGCCGAGCCGGGCGAGGTGGTGATCCAGACCGCGCAGCCCGGGCATCCGGCGATCGCCCATATTCGTGCCGGCGACTACGGGGCGATGGCGCGCGCGCAGCTCGCCGAGCGGCGTGCGTTCCTCTACCCGCCCTATTACCGGCTCGTCGGCCTCACGTGCCGCCACCGCGACAAGGCGCTGCTTTGGCGTGCCGCCGCCGAGCTGGCGCGCCTTGCGAGGCCCGTGTTCGGACGGCGGTTGCTGGGGCCCGACGCGCCGCCTGTCGACCGCGTGCGCGGCGAATATATCGTGACGTTCCTGCTCAAGATCGAACGTGAGCAGTCGCTTGCCGAGGCGCGGCGCCTGCTTGCTGCGATGATCGCGCAGGTCAATGCCTTGCCCGACTTCCGCTACGTGTCGATCCTGCCCGATGTCGACCCTCAGTAGTCCGCTGCCGGTTAGGGGGCTCCGGCGTTTGCCGCCGCTTCGTCCCGCCGCCGGTCTCGGTTTGTCGGTCCCGTCCTGCGGATTTGCCTCGCCCGGGTCGTTTCATGCCGGTTGACTTTATGTGGAACCGTAGCTTACCGGTTCGTTCCCCGTGGGTCTCCGGTGCAGGATATGTAATTGTTCGTACGGTTATGAGATCGTTTTGGCTCGACATTTTCCGCCTCTTTTTTCCGGAGACGTGCGCCGTCTGCGGCTCGCCGCTGCCTGAGGGTGCGCACCTGGTCTGTACGCGCTGCCGCTGGGAGATGCCCCTCACGGGTTATGCCGCCGACCGCGACAATCCGGTCGCCCGCAAGTTCTGGGGCCTCATACCGGTCGAGAGCGCCTCTGCCTATCTCTACTTTATCGGCGGCAGCGGCTACCGCCGGGCGATCCACGACTTCAAGTACCGCGGCGCATGGCGGCTCTGTGTCGAGTTGGGCCGCTGGCAGGGTGCCGACCTCCGCGCCTCGGGCCTTTATGCCGATGTCGATGTCGTCGTGCCTGTCCCGCTCCACCCGCGCAAGCAGCTCCGGCGCGGGTACAACCAGGCCGGGTATCTGGCCGAGGGGATCGCGAGCGAGCTGGGGCTTCCGGTCGACCGCCGCAGCGTTGCGCGTACGGTCTACAACCGCAGCCAGGCGACCCGTTCCCGCAACGAGCGGTGGGATAATGTCGAGGGTATCTTCTCGCTCCGCCGGCGCCACGGTCTCACCGGCAAGCATGTCCTGCTGGTCGACGACGTGCTGACGACCGGGGCGACGATCGCCTCATGCGCCGAGGCGATCCTGCACGATGCACCCGGCAGCCGGATCAGCATTGCGACGCTTGCCGTCTCGGCCCGCGAAATGGAGCGGGTCAAGTGACCGGTATCGTAGCTGCGGCTTTCGGGCCCCGTACACCTCGCGCCTCCTTTCTACCTACGGCCCCGGCGCTGTTGTCCTTTCCCGGCGGACCGCCCGGTCCGTCGTTCCTTCTTTTTTTACCGTCCAGTCCTTCCTCCGCTCCGCTGCCTTCCTGTGCCGCCCGCCCTGTGCACCTCGCGCCTCCTTTCCGCCTGCGGCCCGGCGCTGCTGTTCTTTCGCCGGCGGACCGCCCGGTCCGTCGTTCCTTCTTTTTTTACCGTCCGGTCCTTCCGCAGCCCCGCTTCTTTCCCCGGTCCCGCTGCCTTCCTGTGCCCCGCTCCCTTTCCTTCCTGCGCCGGCCGGCCCATGCCTTGCCACGC
>JAFQJK010000108.1 GCA_017415005.1 Rikenellaceae bacterium | reverse complement strand
GCATATAGATATCTCCGCGGCGCTCCCGGAGCGGAGGCACCGTAATAGGCACCGTATTGAGCCGGTAGTACAGGTCTTCACGGAAGCGCCCCTCGTCGATAGCCTTGCGCAAATCGATATTGGTCGCAGCCACCACGCGTACATCGGTCTTCTGGGCCTTGGACGATCCCACCCGGATAAACTCCCCGGTCTGCAACACGCGCAACAGACGCACCTGTGTCGATTGCGGCAGTTCGGCCACCTCGTCCAGAAAGATCGTTCCGCCGTTCGCCTCCTCAAAATAGCCCTTACGGCTTTCGGTCGCCCCGGTAAAAGCGCCCTTCTCGTGTCCGAACAGTTCCGAATCGATCGTTCCCTCGGGAATCGCCCCGCAGTTAACGGCAATATATTTATTGTGCTTACGGGCGCTGTAAGCGTGGATGACCTGCGGAAAGAACTCCTTACCCACACCGCTCTCGCCCCCCACCAGCACCGACAGATCGGTAGCTGCCACACGCACGGCAACCTCAAGCGCGCGATTCAGCTGCTCGTTGTTGCCGATAATCCCAAATCGTTGCTTTACGGACTGTATATCAACCATTTCTTTATCCATTTAAATTCTCTCCGCCCCGGCGTGCTACCCATCAATCCCGGCCGAGGCGCTCCCGTTGCGCATGTTGCAGGCCAGGGAAGTCTCCGTTCCACATCGTAATATGCCTTCTACCATGCGCCACCCGCCACTATCGACAAATCGGGCGACCGCCGCCGCCCGTCCATCGGCATCAGGGCTGCTGGTCCGCCGGCACATCGACCATCTCGGTCTGGGCAGGAAGCGTCACCTCATCCAGCTCGAACATCGGCGCCTGGCTGAACAGCAAGCCGTACAGCATCGCAAGAATAGCCACAATGGCCGCTACGATCGCGACGATCATGATCAGGTCGGCCTTCTTCTTATTCCGGTATTGAACAGGCGATTGAGGCGCAGGGCGCTGATAACGCTGCTTCGGGACCGGGGGCGCCACATACGCATCACCCTCGCCCCGTGCAGTACGGGCTTCACGGATCGACCGTCCCGAATACAGGCTCCGGGCCGATTGCCCCGCCTGATCCTTCGACGTGACAGGCCGGCTGCCCGGATGCTGCTCACGCGGAGCCGACACACTACCCTGTCCGGCAGTATCCCCCGAGGCCGCCGGCTTCCGGCCGGCCGCCCCATAAATGTCGGCCACCGACTTGCTCCGGGGCTCCTCCCCGTTTCCGGTCACCTCGGCCGCACGGGCTCCGCGCGTATATATCGTATTACCAACGGTCTTCGTGACCTCCTGAGTCCCTTCCGAATCGACAGGCGCAGCACTTTTCGAAGCACCGGCAACCTGTCCGCCGGCATACAGGTCATTCAGAGATTTACGCTGCGACGCCTCACGATCGGCAATGGTCTCGCGCACCGGGATATTGAGGGCGGCAGCGGACGATGGCGCCACCTCGTTGGTGGCCGGCCCCGCTGCTGCCTGCGGACCAGCGGCCTGTTCCGCACGATCCGCCCCGGGAAGCTCATCGCCGGAGGCCCCGGCAGGAGCCGCCTCCGACAACGGCTGCCCCTCAACAGCGTCCAAAGCCTCGGCGGCAACATGATCCGTAGCCCTACCGGTAACTGTCGCTTGCGGCGCCTCGGCACTCCCGGACCGTTCTTCCCGCACGTTCGCCGCCCCGGTCCGGGTGGCGTCCGGATGCGGAACAACAGGTTCCGCAGCAGGCCCCGCTTCAGGTATATGTTGCGCAACAGGCCGGATGCCCGCCCCTGATACCGGCACACGCGGCGGGGCGAACATATCCCCCATCCCATCAGGCCCCGGTACCGCCTGCGGAACAGCCACACCGCCCGATACGCCGGGCTTATAGTCGAACACCAGCAGGTCGTTGGCATCCTGGCGCATCACGCCCACGCTATCGATCACAAACTCACCCTTGAGAGCGATCTGCTGGCGGATATGCCCCGTATACTCTTCGATCACCGCCTCCGCCTCATCGCGCCCCAGACCATAAGCCTCTTCGAGCTGCCCGGCCAATACCCCGTCGTCCTTTTTCAGGAACGGCACGAACACCACCTTCCCGTCACCATCCTTCCGGATAAATGCGCCGAGCTCGGGAATCACCAACCGCTTGTTGGAAATCAGATAGTTTGCTATAATTTGATTAATCATATCCGTAAGCGTTTAAATCCGCTCAAAATTACATTAATTTTTCCGAAAACCATGACCGGAACAGCCAAAAATGCGCCTTTGCGGTTGCCCCGCTTTCTTTACCGCAAAAAATAACGCCGCCTTCGTGCAATTTCTGACGCATAGAATTGTTTTTCTCCGAAAGTATCGCCTATTTTGCACTGCGGCCGTCCGGCCCATGTAGCCGAGCTACATGGATCAAAAATAACCAAAGTAGCTGAGCCGGATTCACACCACACACACCAAAGCAATGAGAAACAAGTACAGCGATCTGATCGATCAGACCTTCGACTTTCCCCAGGACGAATTCTCGGTAACGGACAACGAGCTTCAGTTTCACGACGTTCCGTTGATGGACATCATCAAGCAATACGGCACCCCGCTCAAGGTGACCTACCTGCCGAAGATATCGTCCCAGATCAACCGGGCCAAGCGCATGTTCAACGTTGCAATGGCCAAAGTCGACTACAAAGGGTCGTACAACTATTGCTACTGCACCAAGAGCTCTCACTTCTCGTTCGTGCTTGAGGAGGCGCTCAAGAACGACATCCACCTCGAAACCTCGTCGGCCTACGACATCCATATCATCGACGCGCTCTACGACGGCGGCCTGATCGACAAGAGCTGCTACATCATCTGCAACGGGTTCAAGCGCCCGCAGTATGTCGAGAACATCGCCTCGCTCGTCAACAACGGGTTCGAGAACACGATCCCGATCCTCGACAACAAGCAGGAGCTCGACCTGTTCGACGAGGCGCTCACCAAGCCGTGTAAGATCGGTATCCGGATCGCCTCGGAGGAAGAGCCGAAGTTCGACTTCTACACCTCACGCCTCGGCATCCGCTACAACGACATCCTGTCTTACTACAAGGAAAAGATCAAGGGAAACAAGAAGTTC
>JAFQJK010000107.1 GCA_017415005.1 Rikenellaceae bacterium | reverse complement strand
GACAGGACAGAATAGGACAAGGACAGGACAGAATAGGACAAGGACAGGACGGCCCCGCACCCTGCGCCTCGCCGTCATCAGACCGCCTCGCACAGGAGAAGGCCGAAGGCCACGTACGTAGGATCGGATCAGACAAGTAAGCGATGGCAAACAAAATACCGGTGTTCCGGTCCGCAAACAGGACCCCAAAGTGCGCGTGACCAATTTCGAAGAGGTCCGCTACGGTTATAACGACGAGGAGGCGATGCTTGAGGCGATGCACTGCATTCACTACAAGCAATCCCGCCGCATGGAGGCGCGCCCCGTTTCAGTGCAGATCCCGCGCTTTACCGGGCGTATGCCCCCCTGCAAACCGCAAGCCGTGCCCCACAAGGGGGCACGGCTTGCGAGCGCGTACACAGACACGTCAAAAAAGAATGTCCCGCTCGCCACGGCGAATGCGTGCGAGGCGCTCGGCAAGCGCCGGATCGTCCGTCCGGGCCGCCTCGGCCTCGATCAGCGCCCATCCCTTCTCCCAGACGGCAGGCGTCGCATAATCCTCCAGATACTCGGCAAAGGTGAGCAGCGCGTTGGGTGTGCAAAAACGCTTGATGAACCCCTTGGTCGAGAACTCCATAAAATGCTCGCCGGTACGTCCCTTGCGGTAACAGGCCGTGCAGAACGACGGGATATAGCCGCTGTCGATCAGCTCCGAGACCACCTCCGCCAGCGAGCGGCCGTCCATCAGCTCGAACTGCTCCTTATGCAGATCCTGTTCCTGCTCAGCGGCCGAGTAGCCGCCGATCTCGAGCCGCGTCCCGGCATCGATCTGCGAGATGCCGTACCGGATGAGCCGGTCGCGCAATGCGGCCGTCTCGCGCGCGGTCAGGATGAGGCCCGTATAGGGCACGGCCAGCCGAAGGATCGCCACGAGCCGCACGAACTCATCGTCGCCGATCAGGTCGAGCCCATCGAGCGAGAGGTCAGACGCCCGCCTGATCCGCGGGAATGAGATCGTGTGCGGCCCCACCCCGTAGCAGGCCTCCAGGTGGTTGGTGTGGCGCACCAGGGCCATCACCTCGAACCGCCAATCACCCAGCCCGAACAGCACCCCGAGACCTACGTCGTCGATCCCGGCCTCCATCGCACGGTCCATGGCCGTCAGACGCCAATCGTAATCGGTCTTGCGGCCGCCCAGGTGGTACCTTCGGTATACCTCCGGGTCATAGGTCTCCTGGAAGATCTGGTAGGTACCGATCCCGGCCTCCCTGATCGTCCGGAACCCCTCGACATCGAAAGGCGCGGCATTGATATTGACCCGGCGGATCTGGTCGCCGCCCTGCTGCGTCGCGTAGGTCGTCCGCACGGTATGTGCAATATAGGCGGCATCGTAAAGCGGATGTTCGCCGTAGACGAGGATCAGCCGTTTCTGCCCCGTGCGCTCGAGCGCGCGCACCTCGTCGACGATCTCGGCATCGGTCAGCGTACGGCGCACGGCGTGGCGGTTCGACGCACGGAATCCGCAGTAGGCACAGTTGTTGACACACTTATTGCCGATATAGAGCGGAGCGAAGATCACGATGCGGTCGCCGTAGACCTCTTTCTTGAGCCGGTGGGCAGCTTCCATGATCTCGGCCACGGCCTCCGGACGGTCGGCATTGAGCAGCACGGCTACCTCCTGCATCGTGAGGCGACGGCGGTCGAGGGCACGGCCGATCACCTCCCGTACCCGGTCGAGGGTGGGACTGGCCGCAGCAGCGAGCATTTCACGAATCTCCGGGGGATCGACGAACGGCCGGTGGGGCTGGTCTTCGATCCGGTATCTCTGGGGTTCAAACAACATTGCCATATGAAATTTTGACAAAATTATGCTAAAAAAATGTATCTTTGGTCGATTGCGTCCGATTTTATTGGCGGATGCCCGGCTGAGCGGCCCCGCCCCGCGCGGGTTGGTGTGGCCGGATAGGTTCCAATGCACAGCAACACGACATACGATATGGTCAAAAAGAGAGGTACTTTCGGCAGCCGCTTCGGCGTGATCGTCGCCGTCGGCGGCTCGGTCGTCGGGCTGGGCAATATCTGGCGCTTCCCTTACATCGCGGGCGAGAACGGCGGCGCCGCGTTCATCCTGATCTATATCTGCATCAGCCTGCTGATCGCCGTCCCGGTCATGCTCTCGGAGTTCGTGATCGGACGCAGCTCGAAACGCAATGCGCTACGCGCCTTCAAAAAACTGGCTCCCGGCACCTGGTGGCCGGCCATCGGCATGCTCGGCATCGTCGGCGCCTTCGTGATCGTCTCGTTCTACTCG
>JAFQJK010000106.1 GCA_017415005.1 Rikenellaceae bacterium | reverse complement strand
GTGGTAAGCGACCGCGTGTTCCTCTACCCCGAATCGGGCATCAGGGAGGTATTGAAACGCAATTACAGGCCGGCGGAAAACCGGTGACAAATGAAACGACAGGGAGCGTAAAATGTCCCTGCCGCTTCGTTTATACCGCTTTGCAAATAAACCGTCTCGCTATTTTGTGCCGATCCCCTCGAAAAAGTCCCCGAACGACACCCCGTAGAATTTACACAGCTCGGACAGGGAGCTTACCGTAATGTTGGCATTGCCCGCTTCGATGCGCCCGATATGTATCTTCGTCTGGCGGTAGACCTCGGCCTGCGTCAGGTCGCGCCCGATCCGCAGCTCTTTCAGCTTCTTTGCCACGCGGCCCATCAACAGCTCATTATGCCTCTGGTTGATCATCATCTCGCTCATTACGGGTTAGGCATATCTTTAAAGAAATCTTCCAGGGAAGTATTGTAATAATCGCAAAGGTCGGCCAGCGTGCTCAACGTGATGTTGTACTCCCCGCGTTCGACCATATCCATGTCGATACCGGTGTGGATATACACTTTCTGCTGCGACAGGCCCTGCTTTTCCCGCAGACCGACCAGCTTCCGGGCGATCAGTTTGAGTAATATGTCGTTGCGCCTTTGCTTTCCCATATAGCAAAGAACCAGAATAATGACATATTCTTCTTTCATGTATTTGTCATTGAATATTATTTTACCTACATTTGCTGCTGACACGGAATGAACACCGGAATATGTAAGAAACAGGAAATTATGTTACCTTTGTATTGGAATAACACGACATAGCGGCATTGATCGCACCACATAAAGGGTAAACAACTCTTTATACTCCTGGCAAACTTTGGGCCCTCTTAGGAGGTTGTTTGAATCGGGTATAATAGTTGTCAGTCCTCGTTATGTCCTATCCGGAAACGGGTAGGACTAACTTGGGCGCAGGACAGCTTCCGATTCAAGGTTCCCAAAGACCTGCCAGGACGAGCTGACACCGCGCCTTCTTTTTTACCCCTGTATGTCCTTCGGGCAGCAATCGCGGGCGCGTCCTTCAACCCATCAAGCAATGCCCGCCATGACGCGACCCATACCCCCAAGCGACGATCAGGTGTCGGATACGCACTCCGGTTTCACATATATTGCCTCGGCCAGGCCGCTCGTAACCCTGCATAAGAAATACCTGCGGGCGTTCCTGCGCGAGCTGCGCGATACGTCGCACCATATCTATGCGCTGCTTGATGCGCTGCCCGGCAAATGGTTCGAGATCGTGCGCTACTTCGACTACCGGAACAGGTATGGCGGGCAAGAGTACCTGCAGGTGACAAGCGCCTGTTCACTGAAGATGTTTTACCGGAACGTGGGCAATTACCACGCCTGCGATTGCTTCCGGGTGCTGTTCTACGGCGAGGTATACTATTACGAGCAGGAGCTGACCGTCGGGCGCCTGAGCAAGCATTACGAGCATTTCCTCATGTCCCGGTGCGAGGAGGGCCTGCGGAACAATGCGCCGCTCGTCCTGACCTGCGAGCTAATCCGGCGCTACGGCCTGACATGCCGAGACGTGGTGATCGTCAATATATACCTCGAACGTTTCAATGAAGCGACCATCCTGAAATTGCAGGAGCAATACGATCAGCTCAGGCTGCTCGATTGTATCGACAAATGACCGCGTGCAGGCACCGAAAAGTCAGGGCTCCCGGGATTATAAGCGATCCCGGGAGCCCTGACTGTGGGTCTGCATTCGTAATCCGTGTTACTTTCGCCTGTCCGGCTACTGTGCGATTTTGAACTTATCGCCGATCTTCATTTCGAGGGCGTCCATGTCCCGTCCGATCTTGTCGTTGGTGATCTTCGCGTAAATCTGTGTCGTGGTAATATGCTTGTGCCCCAGCATCTTCGATACTGTTTCGATCGGAACGCCCTGCGAGAGGGTGACGGTAGTGGCGAAGGTGTGCCGCGCGACATGCATTGTGGGACTGAACGACAGTCCGGCATGACGGGCCACCTGCCGAAGCGACATATTCATCGAATCACGATCCTTGACCAGGAATACGGCACCGCCCGGTAGATTCAGGTAACTGTATCGCTCAACAAGCTGCCGGGCAACGGGCAGCAGCTTCACCCGGAACTGCGTACCCGTCTTGGTGCGGTTGTCGATGATCCACATTTCGCCGTCTGCATCCGTATGAATATCAGCGTGGGTCAGCTTGCTCACATCCACATGGGCCATGCCCGTGAAACAGCAGAATACGAAAATATCCCGGACGATGGCCGTTTTGTAGTTGGGTACATAGACATTCATTACGGCCTGCAATTCCGACTCGGAGAGAAAGCGACGGTCACGGTATGTTACCTGGATATGGAACCCGGAGAATGGGTCAGAAGCGATCCAGCCGTTCCTGAAGGCTGTATAGGTCATCAGCTTCAGCTTCTTGACCGGAATATGGATACTCCCGGGAACCATACCCCGCACGGTCGATAAGTAGACGACATACTTCTCGATGAATTCCCGCTTCAGCTCTTTGAACGGGATATCATCCAGCTTGTATTCGTACTGCAGGAATGCGGCCAGATAATGGCGGGCTCTCGTGTAATTGTTGAGCGTCGAGACCGCACGGTCTTTACCGACACGTTTCTCGGCAAAATCTTTTAAATAATTGTCGAAGGTCTGCATCAGCATTTGATAACCGTCGCCGAAACCCAGCCATGCGTTTTTTACCTTATCGGCAGTCACATAGCCGTCCCGGTCGCAGATACGCTGGTACTGCTTGCCGATGTTGGTCTTGATGTTCTCCAGCTTTTCGTTGATGCGTTGCGCTTCGACGCTCTTGCCCGACGCTTTATTGGCGTTGGTGTCCCATAGCGCGGGCCGTATGTTTAGCTTACAGCTAAACTGCGAGATCGTGCCGTTGACGGTGATGCGCCCCATCACCGGGACTTTACCGTTCTTTTCGTTCTGCCTTTTCAGGTAGAAAAGGACTTTGAATGTGCTTCGTGCCATAACTCTGAACCTTTTAAGATTAATACGTTTCTCAGAGTTATTTGTTGTTGCGAAAAAGAACGCAAAACACTGAACATCAAACCGTTTAAAAAACAAGTCCGGAAAAAGTCGCGGTAACGATTAAGTAACGCAACTCTTTCCGAACTATGCCTTTCCTTGCGGCTTAACCGCTTTATTACCTCCGGGACACTTATGCTATATCACTATTAATGTGATATTTGCACCACCCTGTCTCTATCCTGTTCTTTGATGGCCGCTCCGAAAGGAAACGCCTCCGATGTCCTCTTGCCATGCATCCGATCCGTCTCGCGCTCCTCAGCCTCTCGCTGTTCGGCCTCTCCTGCCGCCATACCCCTGCGGACACAACGTTCATTCCGCCGGCCCCCGACTACGCGCTCGCCCGATCCTGGTTCGCAACCGACACCACCGAATGTCCGGCCGATGTCTTCTACATCGCACCCACCTGCATCTGGGACTGGTCTTCCCCGGCCGGGACCGTCTGCCATTATATGGACACCGGCAATCCCGCGCAGCGGCAAGCCGTCGACAATGCCCTCCGGCTGGGAGAAGCACTTTTCGGAGAGTCGTGCCGCTTCTTCGCCCCCTACTACCGCCAGATCACGATGGAGTCGTGGATGACCGATCCCACCGAAACCGAGCGCCGGTATGCAATCGCCCACCGCGACATCCGCACCGCCTTCCGCCACTACCTCACCCGTTGCAACGGGGGCCGTCCGTTCCTGTTGGCCGGTCACAGCCAGGGAGCCAAGGCAGTGATCGAACTGCTCAAACACGACCTGCCGCCCGAACACCGCAGCCGCCTTGTCTCCGCCTACGCTTTCGGTTTCGCGATCACCGCCGAAGAGCTCCACACCAATCCCGGACTGCAACCGGCGCACGACTCCATCGACCTGGGTACCGTCGTCTGCTTCAACAGCGTCTCCGATCTGCGGGCCATATCACCGTTGCTTGCCGACAACGCCGTATGCATCAACCCGCTCAACTGGTCGACCGACACAACCTACGCCCCTGCCTCGCGCAATCTCGGCTCCGTCTTCTTTCGGGCCGACGGCAGCATCGACACTATCATGCTCCGCTCCGTCGGCGCCCGCCTCGACGCCGGTACACACACGCTCGTGATCGACGGCATCGACCCGGCACGCTACTACATCCCCTCGATCGGCAATCTCTTCCCCGTCGGCAATTTTCATGTCCAGGAGATCAATCTCTATTTCAACAACCTGCGGTATAACATCCGGCAACGCATCGCCGCCTACAACGCCCGATAGTCCGCCAGACCCGCTTCCCTCCACCCGATCTCTGTCCGCCACACGGCTTATCGATCGCTCCCCACCCGCCCCCTAACCGCTGCAACTCCGCCTCTTCTATTATAAACACAGGATAGCGCCCGGTAGCCCGGACCGGCTCCTCCCTCCTGCCCGCCCCCTCTCCGCCCCCGACAAACGCCGAGGGCCGCCCGAACATCGGGCGGCCCTCGTATCACCTTCGGTCAACCGACTATTTGCCGGCAACCATCTCGTTGTACTCGTCAAGCGACCCGACGACGATGCCGTCGTAGTCCCGGATACCGGTACCGGCCGGGATCAGGTGGCCGCAGATCACATTCTCCTTCAGCTTCTCCAGCGGATCGACCTTGCCGACGATCGCAGCCTCGTTCAGGACCTTCGTGGTCTCCTGGAACGACGCGGCCGACATGAAGCTGCTGGTCTGCAACGCTGCGCGGGTGATACCCTGCAACACCTGGTTCGACGTTGCCGGAACGGCATCGCGCACCTCGACCTGCTTCATATCCTTCCGCTTGAGCATCGAGTTCTCGTCGCGCAGGCGGCGCATCGAGACGATCTCGCCCGGCTTCATCGACTGCGAGTCCCCGGCATCCATCACGACAACCTTGTCGTACAGCTCGTCGTTGACCTCCATGAACTCCCACTTGTCGACCACCTGCTCCTCGAGGAAGCGTGTGTCGCCCGGATCCTGGATCTGTACCTTGTTCATCATCTGGCGCACGATCACCTCGAAGTGCTTGTCGTTGATCTTCACACCCTGCATGCGGTACACCTCCTGCACCTCATTGACGATGTACTCCTGTACCTTCGTCGGACCGAGGATCGATAGGATGTCGCCCGGGGTCACGGCACCGTCCGAAAGCGGCATGCCGGCACGGACATAGTCGTTCTCCTGCACGAGGATCTGGCGCGACAGCGGTACGAGATAACGCTTCACATCGCCGGTACGCGACGTCACGACGATCTCGCGGTTACCGCGCTTGATCTTGCCGAACGACACCTCGCCGTCGATCTCCGACACGATGGCCGGATTCGACGGGTTGCGGGCCTCGAACAGCTCCGTCACACGCGGCAGACCGCCCGTGATATCGCCCGCCTTACCGACGGCGCGCGGGATCTTGATCAGGATATCGCCGGCCTTGATCCTGGCATCCTCCTTCACGACGATGTGGGCGCCCACGGGCAGGTTGTACTGCCGCTGCTCCTCGCCCGCCTTGTTCAGGATGCGGATCACCGGGTTCTTGGTCTTATCGCGCGACTCGATCACCACCTTCTCGCGCAGGCCCGTCTGTTCGTCGAACTCCTCGCGGTAGGTCACGTTCTCGATGATATTCTCGTACGCCACCTTACCCTCGTATTCCGAGATGATAACGGCATTGTACGGGTCCCATTCGCAGACCAGGTCACCTTTCTTGACCGTGTCGCCGTCGTTCATGTAGAGCACGGCACCATAGGGCAGGTCATGCGTATAGAGCGTGATCCCGGTATGGCTGTCCACGATACGGAGCTCCGAGAGGCGGCTCACCACGACGTTGACCTCCTGGCCCGCGTCGTTCTTGGTCTTGACGACCTTGAGCTCGTCGATCTCGAGCTGGCCGTCGTAACGCGCCACGATGCTCGAGTCGGTCGCCACGCCGCCGGCCACACCACCGACGTGGAACGTACGGAGGGTCAGCTGCGTACCCGGCTCACCGATACTCTGCGCCGCGATCACGCCGACCACCTCGCCCTTCTGAACCTTGCGGCCTGTAGCCAGGTTACGGCCGTAGCACTTGGCGCAAACGCCCTTGCGCGATTCGCAGGTGAGCACCGAGCGGATCTCGACCTGTTCGATCGGCGACTTCTCGATCGCCGCGGCGATCTCCTCGGTGATCTCCTCACCGCCGCGCACGAGCACCTCGCCGGTCGACGGATCGACCACGTCCTGCACCGCCGTACGGCCAAGGATACGCTCGTAGAGGGTCTGCACCACGTCCTCGTTGCGCTTGATGGCCGTAGCGGTCAGGCCGCGCAGCGTGCCGCAGTCGTCCTCGTTGATGATCACATCCTGCGCAACATCCACCAGGCGGCGCGTCAGGTAACCGGCATCGGCCGTCTTCAGCGCGGTATCGGCCAGACCCTTACGGGCACCGTGCGTCGAGATGAAGTACTCGAGGACCGAGAGGCCCTCCTTGAAGTTCGACAGGATCGGGTTCTCGATGACCTGACCGCCCTCGGCACCCGATTTCTGCGGCTTGGCCATCAGACCACGCATACCCGACAGCTG
>JAFQJK010000105.1 GCA_017415005.1 Rikenellaceae bacterium | reverse complement strand
GGCCTGCAACTCCGAGGTGTTCATGAACTTGTCGCGGGCCACGCGCTCCTCGATGCGGCGGATGATGCGTACGGTGGTGTCGACACCGACGTCCGACGAGATGAGCACCTCCTCGAGCTCGTCGAGCACCTCGTCATCGACCTTGCTCTTGCCGGCCACGGCGCGCGCCAACTTGGCGAATACGCCCTCTTTGGTTTTGGCCAGGCCGCGCTCGAGGTCGTTTTTCGGTTCTTTCTTGCTGAAAATATTGAACAGTCCCATAGTTCGAATGTTATTATGCTGCAAAGATAATATTTCTTTATTCCCGGAAAATTTTTATTTTTGCTGAGCAGCCTGCTGTTAGCGCTGCCTATCCCATCCCGACAGCTTATGAAAATAGGATTACGCGTATTATGCGCCGTACTGGCCTGTCTGCCGGCCATTGTTGCCCGCGCACAGGCCAATGTGGGCATCGAGAAGGTCTACGTGATCTTCAAGACCCACCTCGACATTGGGTTCACCGACCTGAGTTCAGTGGTCGAAGAACAGTATGTCAACGAGTTCATCCCCAAGGCGCTTGCGGTGGCCGATGAGCTGCGTGCCGCGGGCGGCGAGGAGCGTTATGTCTGGACGACGGGTGCCTGGCTGGTGTCGGCTTACCTCGAAAAGGCCGCGCCCGAGCAGCGGGCCAAGCTCGAGGAGGCGATCCGCCGCGGCGACATCGTGTGGAACGGCGTACCCTATACGGTCGAGTCTGAGATCATGACGAGCGAGATGTTTGCCGAGATGCTCCGGCTGGCCGGCGAGCTCGACCGTAAGTACGGCAAGCGGACGATCGCTGCGAAGATGACCGATGTGCCGGGCCATACGCGCGGCATCATTCCGTTGCTCGAGGATGCGGGTTTCGGCTTGCTGCATATCGGGGTCAATGCGGCCTGCGCGGTGCCCGAGGTGCCGCCCATCAGCCGCTGGGTCCATCCCGACGGTAGCAGCATCGTGCTGATGTACGAGTTGGGCTACGGCAACGACTTCGTGTTACCTTCGGGCCGTACCGCCGTGTCGATTAATTTTACCGGCGACAACCACGGGCCGCACACCGTGGAGCAGGTACGCGATATCTACCGCGAACTGCGCCAGCGCTATCCCAATGCCAAGCTCATTGCCTCGACGCTCAACGATGTGGCCGAGGATGTGTTGCCCTATGCCGACGGCCTGCCCGAGGTGACGGCCGAGATCGGCGATACGTGGATATACGGCTATGCGAGCGCGCCGCTGCGGATCGCCAAGTACCGCAAGCTCTCGCGTATGTACAACGACTGGGTCGCCAGCGGCCGGATCGACCCGGCGAGCCCTGCGACGCTCGACTTCGCGATCCGCCTGTCGATGGTCGCCGAGCACACTTGGGGGCTCGACGTGAAGACTCATCTGCTCAACTGGGATAAGTATAACTACGAGGACTTCACGGCTGCCCGCTCGCTGCCCGCTTTCCGCCGTATGGAGGCGTCGTGGGCTGAGAAAGACGCCAATATCGACAAGGCGATCGCGCTGCTTCCCGAGCCGTTGCGTACGGAGGCCTCGCGCGAGATGGAGCTCCTTGACCGGGTGCCCGCTTATGACCTGACCCGGCATGACCGGCCCCGCAACGTGGATCGTTGCGGGGCGCTCCGGCTCAAGGCCGGGGGCGTGGATATGTTGGCCGGGCTGCTGACCTACCAGTCGTTCTCGCAGGCTGACTACGAGCATTTCTGGACGACCTATCTGATCCCCGATCCGCCGCAGTGGGGTATCGAGGACAACGGCAAGCCGGGGCTCGAGAAGAGCCGGGCGCAGAGCGCTACGCTCGCAGCCGAGGTGCGGGCCTGCGAGGAGACGAAGACCTCTGCCGGGAGCCGGATCGTCTGCGAGCTGGGCTTCCCGGCCGACGCGCGTGTCGATGCGCGTTTCCTGCCCGCGCGCTGCTTTGTGGAGTACAACGTGGCCCGTGACGGCCGGAGCGCCGAGATCGGCCTTACGATCCCCGACAAGCCGGCCAACCGGATGCCCGAGGCCTATTGGCTGACCTTCCGCCCCGAGCGGATCACGTCGATCCTCGTCGAGAAGATGGGGCTTCCGACCGATGTGCTGGATGTCGTCGAGGGCGGTAACCGCCAGATGCACGCGGCCGACAATTACGTCGATATCGTTACGCAGCGCGGTACGGTGCGTATCACGACGCTCGACGCTCCGCTCGTAGGGGTGGGGCGCCGCGGAGGGCTCAACTTCTCGCGCGAGCAGCCCGATCTCTCGGAGGGCGTGCACTTTTGCCTCTACAACAACCTGTGGGGGACCAACTTTGCGATGTGGTTCGAGGGGAGCGTGAACTATCGCTTCCGGGTCGAGATCCTTTAGCGGGCCGGAGGGCCTGTTGCAGATTACCGGGATACGGGGCGGGCTTGGCTTGCTCCGTATCATATTTTGTAGGCAGCGCGGTATCGGCAGTTGCCTGCCCCGTGTCCGCTGGATGGAGGCGGGACGGTGTGTCGTGCGGATATTGTACGGAATGGTCTGGGAAACGTTGGCTGATACCCCGGCGTTGTCACGCAGCCGACACCAGGACATCGGGCCGCTACTTTTTGTTCCATGTCGGATCGGACCCGATCCGCGGTAGGCCAGGTCTGCAGGTGACGGTGTGTCATGTCCTTTTGATTCGTTTGCGGGAGGGCGGTGCATCCGCTTTGGCTGCCGGAAGGCCGTTCTGGCCCTCCGGCGGTGCGGCGATGTCTCCGGGCCCTGCATGGCCGGATCGGCGGGCTGCGACGGAACTACGCTCCGGCGCGATTGCGTGGCTGGATTGGCGGGTTGCGACGGAACTACGCTCCGGCGCGATTGCATGGCCGGATCGGCGGGTTGCGACGGGACTACGCTCCGGCGCGATTGCGTGGCCGGGAACCCGTATAAAATACAAAAGGCCTGTCCTGCGAGGGACGGGCCTTTTGTATTAAGCCGGTGAAAGCTTATTTCTTTTCAAAGAAATCCTTGATCTGGTCGTTGGGTACGATCTCGCTCTTGAAAGCGTACGCGCCGGTCTTGGGCGATTTCACCATTTTAATACACTTCGTGAAGTTCTTTCCCGAACCCGTTTTCAGTGTTGCAACTACTTTCTTTGCCATGGCTTCAAACTATTTAATTTCGCGGTGTAACGTTACTTTCTTCAGGATGGGGTTGTACTTGCGACGCTCCATTCTGTCGGGAGTGTTCTTCTTGTTCTTGGTGGTGATGTACCGAGACGTACCCGGCATCCCGCTCTCTTTGTGCTCGGTGCATTCGAGGATGACCTGCACTCTGTTGCCTTTCTTTGCCATTTCTTAAGTTGCTGTTAGTAAACTTTCTGTCCTGCCTTGGCTTCGCGGAGCGCTGCCGTCAGGCCTTTCTTGTTAATGGTTTTCATACCGGCTGCAGATACCTTGAGGGTGATCCACCGCTTCTCCTCTTCCGACCAGAAACGCTTGGTCTTCAGGTTGGGATTGAAAAGACGCTTGGTCTTCTTGTTCGAGTGGGAAACGTTGTTTCCTACCAGAGCAGTTTTCCCTG
>JAFQJK010000104.1 GCA_017415005.1 Rikenellaceae bacterium | reverse complement strand
TCTTCGGGCATGAACCACGGATTGGCCTGGATGGCGCGCTGCACGGCTTCGCGGAAAGCCGGCGTGGGTGTCGCGGCTCCCAGTTCGGTGCCGAGGGCGGCCATAGTGGCGATGTATGTGGCGGATTGCGGGCTCATGTCGCAAAATTAACAAAAAAAACCTTGGCGCTTTCGGGAAAAACGCGGATATTTGTCCGTCTTAACAATCCTCCCGAACGATGAATTTCATTGCCCTGATCCCTGCCCGCTATGCATCTACCCGGTTTCCCGGAAAGCCGTTGGTCGATATTCATGGAAAACCGATGATCCGAAGGGTTTACGAACGGGTGGCCGCGCAGTTCGATCACTGCTATGTGGCGACTGACGACGAGCGGATCAAAGCCTGTGTCGAGGGATTCGGGGGCCGGGTGGTGATGACCTCGGCCGGGCACCGCAGCGGTACGGATCGTTGTCGTGAGGCGCTCGACCGGGTCGAGGCTGCAACAGGCCTCCGGTTCGATGTGGCGGTCAATATCCAGGGAGACGAGCCGTTTATTGCCGAAGAGCACCTGACCAAGATCAGGGCCTGCTTCGACGATCCGAAGACCGAGATCGCCACGCTTGTCAAGCCGTTTGCAGCCGGCGAGGATGTTTTCAATCCCAACTGGCCCAAGGTGGTCGTTTCGGCGGCGGGTGAGGCGCTCTACTTTAGCCGGTCGGTCATTCCCCACCTGCGCGGCGTCGATCCGGCCGGTTGGCAGGCCCGGCATAAATACCTGAAACATATCGGCCTTTATGCCTATCGTTGCGATGTGTTGCGCCGTATCGCCGAGCTGGCCCCGGGCGAGCTCGAACAGTGCGAGTCGCTCGAGCAGTTGCGCTGGCTCGAGAACGGCTACCGCGTGCGGGTAGCCGAGACGACGACCGAGACTGTCTCTATCGACACGCCTGAAGATTTGCAGCAGGTATTAAAAATGTTAACCGAATAGACGATTCGTAGAAAAAAATCGTATATTTGTCATTGATTATTCCTCTGTCGTACCCGTCCGGGTCGGCATTTCACCAAAGATCAGATAATTAACATATATTATATGCAAGATGTCAATGCGTTGAGAGAGATGACGCTCGCTCAACTCCGTGAGATCGGTAAGTCTCTCGGGATCAAAGCACAGCTTCGTAAGGACGCTTTGATCCAGCAGATCGTCGCGTTATCGAATGGCGCCGTTGCAGGGTCGGCACAGCCGGCTGCACAGGTGACCGATGTTCCCGGCGAACGGGTCATGCGTAGCCGTCGCAGTAAGCCGGTTACAGAGGCGGAGGTGTCGTCAGGGCCTGCTGAAGCCGTGGATGTCAAACCGGCGAATACGGCCGTCGTTGAGGGCAAGCGCCGGGGCAGGCCCCGCAAGGAGGCTCCCGCGGAGCCGGCCGGTGAGGTGTCGGCGGTTGCGGTTAACGAAGTGCAGCGGGGAGGAGGCGTTCCGGAGTCCGGCCAGGAGGCGGCATCGGACGCTCAGCCTGCCGTCGTGCAGCCCGATCTGTTCCGCAGCGGTCAGACGGACGCTCCTGTGGAGCGTATGAGCGCCCGCCAGCGTTATAAGCAGCGCCGCAATGAGTTCAAAAACAATCAGAGCCCGGATACGCCTCAGTTGCCGGGTGGCGCTGTGCGGACGGAGCCTGACGGTATTCCCTCACAGGAGGCGCAGCGCCAGGGAGCGGATCGTCAACCTGCGGCGCCGGATGATCTGGTAAGCCGCCGTACAGCGGCATACCAGAAGATGCAGAGCCGTGTCCGCCCCGGAGGCGGACCGCAGCCTGTCGCTGCCGCTTTTTCCCAGGCGCCGACGGACAATATGTCCCTTCCCGTGGCCGAGCAGCCTGTCGAGAAGGCGCCGTATAAGGAGATGCACAAGCAGTCCCAGCACAAGAAGGCGGAGCCGAAAGAGGAGTTCCTCGGCGTGGTCGAGGGCGAGGGCGTGCTTGAGGTGATGCCCGACGGTTACGGGTTCCTCCGCTCGGCGGATTATAATTACCTCAATTCGCCGGACGATATTTATGTGTCGCCGTCGCAGATCAAGCTTTTCAGCCTTAAGCCGGGTGATACGGTGGTCGGTACGATCCGTCCGCCCAAGGAGGGTGAGAAATACTTCCCGCTGGTCAAGGTCACCCGGATCAACGGCCTGAGTCCCGAGGAGACACGCGACCGCGTGCAGTTCGAGTATATGACCCCGCTTTTCCCGACCGAGAAGTTCTGTCTCACGGGCAACGGGCACAATAACCTGTCGACCCGCGTGGTCGATCTCTTCTCGCCGATCGGTAAGGGACAGCGCGGCCTGATCGTCGCTCAGCCCAAGACGGGTAAGACGATGTTGTTGCAGTCGATCGCCAATGCGATTGCCGACAATCATCCCGAGGTTTACATGATCGTGTTGTTGATCGATGAGCGTCCGGAGGAGGTGACTGAGATGGCTCGTAACGTGAAGGCAGAGGTGATCGCCTCGACTTTCGACGAGCAGGCCACACGCCACGTCAAAGTGGCCGAGATGGTGCTCGACAAGGCCAAGCGTATGGTCGAGTGCGGCCATGACGTAGTGATCCTGCTCGACTCGATCACGCGCCTGGCGCGTGCCTACAATACGGTCCAGCCCGCTTCGGGCAAGGTACTTTCGGGCGGTGTCGATGCCAACGCGCTGCACAAGCCCAAGCGCTTTTTCGGCGCAGCCCGCAATACGGAGGAGCGCGGTTCGCTGACCATTATCGCGACGGCGCTGATCGATACCGGGTCGAAAATGGACGAGGTGATCTTTGAGGAGTTCAAGGGGACGGGTAACATGGAGCTGCAGCTCGACCGCAAGCTGGCCAACAAGCGTGTCTACCCGGCTGTCGATATTATTGCCTCGGGTACGCGCCGCGAGGATCTGCTCGTGAGCAAGGAGGCGCTGCAGAAGATATGGATCATTCGTCGCTACCTGTCGGATATGACTTCCGTGGAAGCGATGGAGGAGATCAAGAAGCATATGGAGGGCACGATCAACAATGAGGAATTGTTGATCAGCATGAATAAGTAGTGCCGGGGCGTCCCCGTTTGCGGAATTCTGAAATATTTGTACCTTTGGCTCCGTCTTCCGGACTGTTGCCGACAGCCCGGCGGGATACAATGAATTAACGGCGGTTGGCATTCCGGCCGCCGTAAGGCTCGGATGGTGGAATCGGTAGACACGCAGGACTTAAAATCCTGTGGCCATAGCGGCTGTGCGGGTTCGACCCCCGCTCCGAGTACAGAAGGGTAGTGTGCGAATCAGCGAGTCGGCCTTATTTGTCGGATCGTTTGCAGTGCCCTTGATGTAAGCATAGCTCACCGCAGGGTGAGCTATGCTTGTTTGTATGAGCTGGCCTTCGCGTTTTTCCCAGTCATGCCGGCGAGCGGCGTTAGCGGGTGTTATGCGGTGCGGATGCGCGTCTGTCAGGTCCCGGCGACCGATCTCGGGCCAGGAATTGTGCTGCCAACCTGGCATAGGTCATTGGTTCCTGATCTCCAGAATCGTGAAACCGCGTCGGTGTATGAGTTAGCGTGGCCGGCCGTGCACGGCAGACCCATCTTCTGCCAATCTTGATTTTCTATCCTTTCTACACTTCCTGTATCCCGCAGATTGAGGACACGGTCATTCAGTGCCTCCGGGAAGATCTGAGATCGAAAAATTGGTTCGACCACCCGAATAATCGCATAAAATAGTATATTTGTAAGTAAACATATGCTAAAAGGATGTGTTTAGTGTTGATAATAGTCTGATTTATTTTCCGTACGGGTGCTGTGCAGTATGTTTGATATGGACTTAGAGGTTGGTGCATTGTATGTCTTTTCATCTGTCAACGATTTTAACGGCGAGGATGAAAATCGGATCATCGGGATTTTTGACTCTATGCAGGGTGGGTGTGTCCGGCTTGAAACAGCATGGCGGGACATGCAGTTTGTCCATAATTACGATGTGCCTTCGGAGTATTGCTTCTATAAAGAGGCCTCCAAATGGGATATAGCTAATTTTTATTATAACCTGGGCTGCTACGACACCGAGCTGATGTATATGAAAGGTGTGTGGGGCAATCGTCTCAGTTGAGCGGTAAGTAGGATCAGGCCGGGGTCGGAAGTTGTTGCATTCATGCACACGATTCCGGCTCCGGCCTGATTATGGTAAAGAGACGATTCGCTTATTCTTTTTTCCTGGCGTCTAAACCCGGGAGTCCGTCTTTGAATTTGAACGAGGCGTGTGTCCCGTCGCAGAACGGTTTGTTGCCCGATTCCCCGCACCGGCAGAGCGTCACGCGGTTGCGGACCTCGTAGGTATATCCGTCCTCGCGGCTGATCGGAATGCCTCCGCGCACCCAGAGCGGACCGCTGCTGTGAATGGCCGGATCTTCGATCAGTGCCAGGCTGGGGTCGTAGTGCGGCTCGAATGGCTGCTGTGTCTCGTTGTCCCAGGCCGAGAGGCGTCCTGCGGGGCAGTAGTTGGCTTCGCGAATGGTCAGTTCGCGCGCCTCCTTGCCGTCCATGCCTACCAGATTCCATACGCGCCCTTTCGCATCGCAGAAACGGGCGAATGCGCAGTAGCTCTGGTTGTCGGTCAGAGAGACCTCTGGCCCCTGGAACGCTTCGGCCGCGTCGAGGAGCGGTTCCTCCGGGGCAGTCATCTCGGGATACCAGTCTGCCTTGAGGTGCGAGCCGTCGCAGTAAGGCTTGTTCTTGGAGTGGCCGCAGCGGCAGAGCGCTGTGGGTTCCTTATCGGTTGGGTAGGAGGTGCCCTTCTGGAATGACCAGCTGGCTCCCTCTTCGTTGGGTATGATGAATTCCTGTGCGAGCGGGGGGTGTCCGTAAACCATGTATGGGCCATTCGTTTCGATGGTGATGTAGAATCTCTCCGGGGCGACTTTCGTCCCGGGCTGAACGGTTGTTTTTTTCATGATCGGGCATTTTAGGATGATGGTAGTCGTATC
>JAFQJK010000103.1 GCA_017415005.1 Rikenellaceae bacterium | reverse complement strand
GCAATATCGTGACGGAAGCCCCGCTGGCCGCCTCGGTCTCGGAGCTATCGCCCTACGAGAACCGCGGTCACGACCTCTACTACCCGATCCCGTATGCCAAGCGCGTGAAGATCACCTATGAGAGCCAGTACGTAGGCGACGACATCGGAGCCCACGACGAGCGTACGACCGAATGCGTCTACTACAACATCAACTACCGCACCTACGATCCGTCGGTGAAGGTGGTGCCGTACTCGGCCGCCGAGGTGAAGAAGAACGCAGCGCTGGCTGCCAAGGTCAACAAGCAGCTGGCCGACAAATACCGCAGCTCGGAAGCCATGAAGCTCAAGACCCTGAACCTCGACGCCGACCTGGCCCCCGGTGCCAGCAAGTCGTTCGAGATCGAGGGCACGCAGGCGATCCGCCAGTTGGGCATGAAGCTCTCGGCATCCAACGCCAACCAGGCGCTGCGCTCGATCGTGCTCGAAATGGCGTTCGACGGCGAACAAACCGTATGGGTGCCCGTAGGCGACTTCTTCGGCACGGGCTACCTGCCGCTCAACACGAGCACCTGGTACACCAGCACGACCAAGGAGGGCCAGATGGACGCCTACTGGGTGATGCCCTTCAAGACCGACTGCAAGATCACGCTCCACAACTACGGCAAAGAGCCGGTCAAGATCGACGCCGAGGCCAGGTACGGCAAGTGGAAGTGGGACGACCGCTCGATGCACTTCGGCTCGGACTGGCACCAGTACAGCAGCATCAGCACCAACGGCGAGAAGGTCATGACCACCGAAGGCAACATGCCGATGGACCTCAACTTCACCGAACTCAAGGGTAAAGGCGTATACGTGGGCGACGCGATCGCGCTGTTCAACACCAACTACGGCTGGTGGGGCGAGGGCGACGAAAAGGTGTTCGTCGACGGCGAGAGCTTCCCCTCGCATTTCGGTACGGGTACCGAGGACTACTACGGTTATGCGTGGTGCCGTCCCGAGGTCTTCACCGACCATCCGTTCATCGGGCAGCCGCAGGGTCAGGGCAGTTTCGAGCCGGCCAACACGATCAACATCCGCCTGCGCGACCTCGATGCCATCCCGTTCAACAAGCATCTGAAGTTCGACATGGAGCTCTTCCACTGGAAAGAGGCGCTGATGGACTACGCCCCCGTTACCTTCTGGTATATGATCCCGGGCGGTAAGACCATGATCCAGAAAGATGTCAAGGGCGTACAGCACCGCGTGGCCCTCAAGCGCAGCGACTTCTACAACAACAAGCTCCAGCTCGCCATGGAAGGCGAGGGCATGAATCTGGTGAGCAAGACCGGCGGCCATTTCGAGTACCAGTGCGTACCCCAGTTCAACTTCAGCGGCGACATGCAGGCCTACTGGATGAACGCCGACAAGGGGGCCAAGCTCACGCTCGACTTCGAGAGCCCGCTGGCCGGCACGTTCGACCTCGCGCCGGTATTCACCACGGCCCCCAACTACGGCTCGTTCAACCTCTACATCAACGACCAGCTCGTGGGCAGCGTCGACCTGAACGCTCCGCAGGTCATCGTCAAGGAGATTGCCGTGGGCAAGGCCGCCATCAAGGAAGGGATGAACACGCTGACCGTCGAGGTGACCAAGCTGCCCCAGCAGGGGCTGGCCTTCTTCGGCCTCGACAAGCTCGTCTTCACCAAGTAACGATCGTCACTCCCTATGCGATAGATCCCCCGGCCTGCATAAGCCGGGGGATCTCTTTTTGCAGGATCCCGCGGAAAACCGCCCGGCCACGGCCGGCTCTCCAGGTACCCCGGCTGCAACCATCCTCGGGACCAAGGCCGGAAGCCGGTCCGGGGCGCATGCCGCTGCGGCAGGAACAAGGCGAGCGGCCGTCCACACCTGCGCATCCCTCCGACCACGATCATCCTTCATCCGCCAGTGCGCCCACAAGCGCCGCAGATAAGCCCGAACGATACACCCGGCGACCCGGCCCCCACGCCCGCGCCGATCACAATCCGTTGACCTGCATCCGTTCACCCCCCAAAACAGCAGCCTCGCGCCGGATAATCCGATCCATCCGTTGGCCGTTTCGAAAAAATCCTTATATTTGTTTTGTACGATGTTCGCGCCCGCCTCATCCACTGTTACGGCGGCGCCCGGCATTCCGGCCGTATAAAAAATCCATATACCATAATAAATAAACCCAACCAATCAATTAACCTAAATGAAAAGAATCAAAACCCTTCTGATGACCGCTGCGGCTTCCGTCCTGGCGGTGGGCGGAGCGTTGGCACAGGGCACCGTGTCGGTCGAGACCCTGCTCAAGGAGATGATCGACCGCGACGCGCTCGCGCGCTTCCCGTCTCCCGCCTACACCTGCAAACAGTTCAGCAGCTATGACCGCGTATCGACCGAGAAAGGGCCGTCGAGCTGGTTCGGCAATGCCGATGCCAACCAGTTCATCCGCGTCGAGACCACCGACGGCCGTACCGAGTTCGTAATGATGGATACCGAGGAACAGGGTCCGGGTGCGATCGTCCGCTTCTGGATGACCTTCGCCGGCAATAACCGCGGCAACGGCACGCTGCGCATCTACCTCGACGGCAGCGACACGCCGGCCATCGAAGGCACCGCGTTCGGCGTCCTGAGCGGCAACGAGTTCGTCGGCGCCCCGCTGGCCACGTCCGTGTCGAAACTGACCCCGTACGGCGAGCGCGGCCACGACCTCTACTTCCCGATCCCCTACGGCAAGAGCTGCAAGATCACTTACGAGTGCAAACAGGTCCATAAGGACAATAACGGCAAGCTGTGGCCGGGCGACGAAGTGGTTTACTACAATATCAACTACCGCACATACAGCCCGCAGACCCGCGTGATCACCTTCGCACCGGGCCAGCTCGCCCAGTACAAGACCCTGATCGACAAGGTCCAGGACCAGATGCGTAACAACTACCACAACGCCGTGGACATGAAACTGTCGAGCATCGACCTCGGCGCCGAGCTGGCTCCCGGCGCGAGCAAATCGTTCGAGATCAAGGGCAGCCGCGCGATCCGCCAACTGGGCCTCAAGCTCAGCGCCGACGACCGGATGCAGGCCCTCCGCTCGACCGTGCTCGAGATCGCATTCGACGGCGAACAGACCGTCTGGGTGCCGATCGGCGACTTCATGGGCATCGGATACCACCAGATGGACACTAACAACTGGTATGTCACGGCCCCCGACGACGGCCAGATGGACGCCTTCTGGGTGATGCCGTTCAAGAGCCACTGCAAGATCACGCTGCACAACCTGGGCGAACAGCCGGTCGGCGTAGCCGGTCAGGCACGCTACGGCTCGTGGCGCTGGGACGCCCGCTCGATGCACTTCGGCTCCGACTGGCACCAGTACACCAAGATCGACACCAAGGTCAAGAAAGGCGAGCCCGGCAACGAGGGCGACTCGAAAGACATCAACTACACCACGCTCAAGGGCAAGGGCGTATACGTGGGCGACGCACTGGCCATTTTCAACACCACCAATGCCTGGTGGGGCGAGGGCGACGAGAAGGTGTACGTCGACGGCGAGACCTTCCCCTCGCACTTCGGCACCGGCTCGGAAGACTACTACGGCTACGCATGGTGCAGCCCGTCGGTGTTCACCGACCACCCGTTCATCGCACAGCCCGTGGGCCGCGGCAGCTTCGAGCCCACGCTGTCGGTCAACAGCCGCTACCGCGCGCTCGACGGCATCCCGTTCACCAAGGAGATCGTCTTCGACATGGAGCTCTGGCACTGGGTGCAGTGTAAGGTCAACTACGCGCCGACCACCTTCTGGTACATGATGCCTGGCGGTAAGACCCTGATCGAGAAAGACATCAAGGGCGTTCAGGAGAAAGTGGCCATCCGCAAGAGCGACGTGACGAGCGAGGGTCTCCTCACGCTCGAATTCGAGAGCGAGAACCTCCCCGTCGAGTCGAAGACCGGAGGGATCGTGGACTACCAGAACGGAGCCGAGTGGAGCAACGGCTGCCAGATCTACTGGCGTGAGGTCGAGCCGGGCGCCAAGCTGACCACCCAGTTCCGCACCGGCAAAGGCGGTATCTATGACATGACCGTACTCTTCACCACGGCACGCGACTACGGCGTCTACAACATCTACCTCAACGGCGTGAAGATCGGCAGCAAGATCGACCTGAACAACCCGCAGATCAAGGTGAAACCGATCGGATTCGGCAATGTCGAGCTCAAGAGCGGTGTCAATACCTTCACCGTCGAGCAGGTCAGTGCCCCCAAGGATTTCCCGAAGTCGGTCTTCGGTTTCGACAAGCTGGTCTTCCAGGAATAGTCTTCCGGCCTCACCGGCCTCAGTACCCGAGCGCTTCCGCCCATCAG
>JAFQJK010000102.1 GCA_017415005.1 Rikenellaceae bacterium | reverse complement strand
ACCTGTTGCAATACTACGTACTGGTGCCGCTCGGGATCGCCTACATGCAGACGATCGTCTTTATCCTGGTCATCGCGGCGCTCGTGCAGATGGTCGAGATCATCCTCAAGAAAGTGAGCCCGGCGCTCTACCAGGCGCTCGGCATCTTCCTGCCGCTGATCACCACCAACTGCGCCGTACTGGGCGTGGCTATCCTGCTCGTCCAGAAGGAGTACAACCTGGGGGAATCGGTCGTCTACTCGGTAGCCACGGCCATCGGCTTCTCGCTCGCCCTCGTCCTGTTCGCCGGGTTACGCGAGCGGCTCGAACTCGAAGACCTGCCCAAGGCGATGCGCGGCGTTCCGATCGCGCTCGTCACAGCCGGAATCCTCGCCATGGCATTCATGGGATTCTCGGGACTCGTATAGCCCGGCACGGTATTTTCGGGGGCAATTCAAGATTATTTTAGGCGGCATCGGCAAAAGATGTCGCCTTTTTTGTATTATTTTTACAGTTCGTTCGTTTTATTTTAAATTCACCCGCTGCCGTGAAACTCCTGCTGGCCGCCATACTGTTCCTGCTCCTCGCCGTCTCCGCACAGGCGCAGATCGGGTATACGGTAGCGGCAGACAGCCTCTACCTCGGAGACACGCTCCACTTCGACGACCGGCTCAGCGCCAAGGAGGCCCAGTTCTACCACAACCTGAAAGAGGGAAGCCAGAAGCGGAAGTTCTCGCGCTTCATCTACAACATGGTCTTCACCGGCAAGGGAGACAACGAAGAGCAGCTCTCGGACCGGATCATCGACGAGAACAGTTACTTCGAGCAGTTCAACGGCAAGCGGATCGGCGACGTACGCATCGGCAGCAAAAACGTCTTCTCCGCCCCGATGAACCGACTCGAACGCTTCGGCAACAAGGTGCACCGCGTAACGCGCGAAAAGTTCGTGCGCCGCGACCTGCTCTTCAAACCCGGCGACACGTTCGATGCGCAACTGATGCTCAACAACCAGCACTACCTGCGTCAGAGCCGCCATCTGGCCAGCGCCGACTTCATCGTCACGCAGACCGACGACCCGGACGTGGTCGACGTGATCGTCATCACGCGTGACCAATGGACCCTCAGTATCGACGGCAACCTCAACTTCAACGGTCGCACACGGCTCGAGGTTTACGACCAGAACATTTTCGGCACGGGCAACCGCCTCGGCTTCTCGACCAGTTTCGACTGGAAGGGCGGCGGCTACGGCGGCAACCGGGTCGAGTACGACATCCCCAACCTGCTCGGCTCGTTCTACCACATGCACCTGATCGGGGGCAAGTCGTTCGAGCGCACCGATCTCGGCGTGACGCTCAACAAGGACCTCATCCTTCCGACGGACTACATGGTCGGCGGCACATTCCTCAACGGCAAGGGTAACATCTACTCGCTGCCCGAGGATACGGTATTCCGCGTGGGGTCGAAACAGGGAGCGGTCTGGGCCGGCAAATCGTTCTACAGCAAGCGGATCAATGCGAGCTGGTTCGTCACCGGCCAGTACGAGATCCGCGACTTCTACGAACGGCCCGATGTGGACTGGGACCTCAACCCGGCATTCCACAACAACCAGGAAGTGCTGCTCGGCGCAGGCCTCTACCGCGAGAAATTCTATACGACCAACCGCATCTACGGATATGGGTTCAACGAGTATATCGCAGCCGGATACAAGGCCGAAGTGGTCGGCGGATACCAGTGGGGCGAGTTCGGGGGGCGGGGCTATCTCGGCCTCAATTTCGACATGGGAGGTTTCGCCTCATGGGGCTACCTGCGGGGCAATGCGAGCATAGGCAGCTACCTTAACCGGGCCAACAATGCCCTGAGGCAAACGACCATCGACGTACGGCTCCACTACTTCTCGAACCTGCTGATGGTGCGGCGCAGCCAAGTACGGCAGTTCATCACGCTGAGCGTCACGCGTGGATTCAACCGTCTGCGGGGCAGCCACGAGCTGATCACCTTCACCGATGAGGACGGCCTGCGCAGCCTCTCGGCATACAGCAGCGGCGAGCACCGCGCCGTGCTCAACACGGAGACCGTCGTCTTCACGCCGGTCCATATCTACGGGTTCAAGCTCGCCTGCTACGGCTTCGCCGATTTCGGCCTGATCGGCAATCGCAACGACTTCTTCAAGAACGCTTTCATGTCGACGCTCGGCGTCGGTATCCGTATCAAGAATGAGCGCCTGATCTTCAATACGATCCAGATACAGCTGGGCGTAGCGCTCGGCAAGGGCGGACTGCTCGACAACCGCTACTTCAAACTCTCGAGCGAATCGCGCGTCCACCAGGACCGTTACCTGCCCGGACGGCCGTCCATCATAGGCTATCAGTAGTGTCGGCGGGGATCATGCGCGGCAGCGGGGCCGGACGCTCGAAACGGCTCCTGAATGCCTCGGATGCCTCGTCGCGGATATACTCCCAGCGCGTGGCAATACAGATGAGCGCCACGACGATCACGACGATCATCCATTTGGCCCCGGTGGGCAATGCCTTCATTTTCTTCCACATAGTTCAGGTTACATCAGTAAGATCAGGCTGGCGGCCATGACCACCATGCCCGTGACCAGCCCGTAGATCGAAAGGTGGTGCTCGCCGTACTCCTGCGCGGCAGGAAGCAGCTCGTCGAGCGAGATATAGACCATGATGCCTGCTACGGCTGCAAATACGCATCCCATCACCTCGGGCGTCATGAACGGCATCAGGATCAGATAGCCCGCCACGGCACCCACCGGCTCGGAAATCCCCGAAAGGAACGAATACCAGAAAGCCTTGCGCTTGTTACCCGTTGCGAAATAGATCGGCACGAAGACGGCAATCCCCTCGGGAATATTGTGGATCGCAATGGCCACGGCGATGGCGATACCGATCGAAGGAGCCTCGGTGGCAGCCACGAACGTGGCAATACCCTCGGGGAAGTTGTGGATCGTCACGGCCAGCGCGGTCATCAGCCCCATACGGGCCAGGCGGCGGCGCTGGTGATGCTCCCGCGAGACGGACTGCACGCCGTCCATGCTCTCGACGCTGCGCATCTCGTGCGGGTTCTCGACCTCGGGCACCAGCTTGTCGATCAGGCCGGCCAGCAGCATACCGCCGAAAAAGGCGGCTGCCGTCACCAGGTTGCCCTGCTTCTCGCCCAGCAGCGCGCTCAGGTCGATGCGCGCCTCGTACAGCAACTCGACGAACGAAACATAGATCATCACGCCGGCCGAAAGGCCCAGCGAAAAGGAGAGGAACTTCCGGTTGGTATGGTGCGTGAACAGCGCAATGGCGCTCCCGATGCCGGTCGATAGGCCGGCAAAGGTCGTGAGTAGAAGCGCATAGAGTATCTGGTCGGACATAACTCGTCGGATTGGAAACGGAACCCGCCTCGCCGGGATCGCCGGGCCCTGCGGCGGCAGGTATGAAAAACACAGTATCTCGTATCCGCTGACGCAAGCAGCATGCCGGACCATCCCGGGACAGCGGGGCGCAAAACCGGCATCATCGCGGCATATCCGGAGAAGCAACCCGCATCGCCCGTCGGCAACTTGCAAAGCGCCCGCGTCACGGGCACGGACGGGGGCCGGACATGGCATCATACAGATCCGCCGATCCAAGTCTGTCGGCACCCGTAGCGAACCGGACCGCGACCGGCCGGAACGGCAGCCGGAGGACAGGCACCCGCCGCGCAGCGTACGGAAGGAGACGGCAGGACAATGCCCTGCTGCCTCCCCGGCTTAGTTGGTCTTGAACGGCATCTTGATCCCGGCCAGCTCGCGGTTGGCCTTGTCGATCTTCGACGCGAGGTCAGCCTTGAAGCGGACCATCTTGTCGAACAGCGCAGCGTCGCCCGTGGCAAGGATCTCGGTGGCGAGGATCGCTGCGTTGCGCGCGCCGTCGAGGGCCACGGTGGCTACCGGAATACCCGAGGGCATCTGCAGGATCGACAGGATGCTGTCCCAGCCGTCGATCGAGTTCGACGACTTGATCGGCACGCCCACGACGGGCAGCGGCGTGAGGGCTGCGATCACACCCGGAAGGTGGGCAGCTCCGCCCGCTCCGGCAATGATGACCTTAATGCCGCGTTTGTGCGCGTTCTTGGCAAAGTCGACGACCATCTCGGGTACGCGGTGCGCCGACAGAGCGTTGACCTCATAGGGAATTTCCATTTCGTCGAGCAGTTTGGCTGCACCCTCCATGACCTTCAGGTCGGAAGTGCTGCCCATGATAATGCTTACCAGCGGTTTCATGCCTTATCGTTTTTGATTTTTGTTATTGGGGCGAAATACGTATCTTCGCAGGGAAGAACAACCGTTGCAAAGGTAGCATTTTTCACAAAACCGTACCATACAAACCCGCCGAATCATGGATCGCGTCACACTGCACGACAAAACTTTCGAGCTGGCCGTCCCTCACAGCCGGATCGCCGGGGCGATCGCGCGCGTGGCCGACCGCATCAACGCCGATTACGCCGGACGCACGCCGCTGCTGCTCGGGGTGCTCAACGGGTCGTTCATGTTCATGTCGGAGCTGGTGCAACGCCTGCGCATCCCGTGCGAAGTGTCGTTCATCAAGCTCGCCTCGTACGACGGCACGCGCTCGACGGGAACGGTCAACGAACTGATCGGGCTCACCCACTCCATCGCCGGACGCGACGTGATCGTAGTCGAGGACATCGTCGAGACGGGCGAAAGCATCGCGCATATGTTCAGTCTGCTCGGACCGCAGCGGCCGGCGAGCATCGAGGTGGCCACGCTGCTCCTCAAGCCCGAACTGTACAGGAAAGAGCACCCGATCCGCTACGCAGCCCTCGAGGTGCCGAACGACTTCCTCGTCGGCTTCGGACTCGACTACAACCAGCTCGGGCGCAACCTGGGCGACCTATACAAGATCACCGATGACAACATACGATAAGGAACTGGAAGGGGGCCGCAAGCTCCCGCTCGTGGAGGATTTCTATACGGTACAGGGCGAGGGTTACCACACGGGGAAGCCCGCCTACTTCATTCGCCTCGGGGGGTGCGATGTGGGGTGCCGCTGGTGCGACGCCAAGATGACGTGGAACCCGAAGCTCTACCCGCCGGTCGGGGTCGGCGAGATCGTCGCACGGGCCACCTCCCACCCGGCGCAGGCCATCGTGATCACCGGGGGCGAGCCGCTGCTCTACCCGCTCGGCTACCTGACCGAAGAACTCAGGAAGCGTGGCTTGCGGGTGTTCCTCGAAACATCGGGCTCTCACCCGCTGAGCGGCAGCTTCGACTGGATATGCCTCTCGCCCAAACGCCAGCAACCGCCCCTCGACGAGATATATCCGCTGGCGCACGAGCTCAAGGTGATCGTCGAGAAAGAGGAAGATCTCGACTGGGCCGAACAAAATGCCGCCCGAGTGGGCAAAGGCTGCCGCCTATACCTCCAGCCCGAATGGAGCCGCTACGAGCAGATGATCCCGCGCATCGTCGGGTACGTCAAGGAGCACCCCGCGTGGAACATCTCGCTCCAGACGCATAAGTTCATGCGTATTCCCTAATCATCCGGCCCATCCGTCATGCGCCGCTATCTTATCACATGCCTGCTGCTCCTTTCCGTCAGTCTCATCCCGGATATCATACAGGCCCGGGACAAGCGATAGTCTGCGCACCCAGTACCTGATGCGCCCGCGGCAATTCGAGGATAGCGCCGTCAGCATGATCGTCCGCATCGATGGAGTGCCGGCAGGCAAGTTGCGGCACGGGCGCCGGCTCATCATCCGGTACAACAGGCACCGGACGATCGACCTGCAAATGCGGATGTCCCTCCTGCAAACGGGCCGATTCGGAAATCATCAGCATCGGGAAAGACGCACCGGAACGCCTGTTTCTGTATCTGCATTACCGGTCGGAATCATTCAATTCGTGGACCAATCCCGATCCGCAGGCCGGCATCGACATCGAAAAACTCGCACCGGAGGCCGGGCAGGAGAAATTCAACAAACAGGAATTGTACAAAATGCGAGAGCGGAAGATACGATCGATCCGGCTATGATCCCCATCCTTCCGCCTACACGTAGGTCAGCACCACGTGCTTGCCCTGGCGGGTTTCGAGCAGGCGGGCGATACGTCGGATCACGCGGCGGCGCAGCTCGTACTCGTCGGGCACGTAACGGTTGGCGTCGTTCTGACGGCGCGTGCCCAGCATGAACGCGATCTCGTCGCTGCGCAGCAGCAGCCGTGCGAGCTGGGCCGCCGGACCCGCCGCCTCATCGGGAAGCGTGTCGTACTCGAGCAGCTCGAGCGTCTTGTTGAGCGTGACGATCCCTTCGGTCACCAGGTCGATCGTTGGAATACTCCAGGCAGGCGGGACATCGGGATCGGCCGAGACCTCCTCGCGCACCACCTTGAGCCCGAGCTCACGGGCCAGTATCTCGGCCACGGGATAGCCGCAGATCACCTTCTTGCCTCCGTAGCGGCGCACTGTGTCGGCCAATGCGGGATAGGCGTCGCGGCCCGAGGGCGGGCACGAGACCAGCAGCAGACGGCGCGGAGTGCGCACCGTGACGGCCAGGCAGCTCATATCGTCGGCCGGAACGCCCTCGTCGTTGCGCACGGCCTGCGAAACGACCAGAGCGGCCAGATCGGCCGAGGTGATCTCGCGGTTACCGTTGAGCGCATACTCGACAAACTGGAGCAATGCCTCCTCGCCCCAACCGAAGCGGTAGCGCTCGCTGCGCTGGCCGCTCTGTGTCACGCCGTCGCTCACCACGACGATCCGGTCGGACGGCTCGGCTGCGAACGTGACCGAGCGTATCTTCTGAGGACGGCCGTCCGAGCGGCGTATCTCCATTGTCCTCCAGTCGAGGCGCAGCGGGCGCCCCGCGCGCAGTACCATGCAATGGGGATTGTCGTGCTCGACGACGGTGACCGTCCCCGCGACATGGTCGATATCGACGAACGTAAAGGTCGAATAGCTGATCTTGCGCACGCTGCACACCGGCAGCGTCTTGAGCATCATCTCGCTGACCGTGCGGATGTCCTCGTGGATCGTCACGAAGTTCTGGAGCATCGACGCCGTGAGCGACGCGAGGATGTTGGCCTTGATGCCGTGGCCCATGCCGTCGGAAAGCACGAGGATCGTGCGCCCTCCCACCGTGACGGTCCGCGACAGATAGACATCGCCACAGATGCGCTCGCCGGCACAATCGACCTGACGGCAGGCCGCGTCAATAGATATATTACTCTGCATGGTGCGGTCCCTCAACCATTTTGATGATCGAATTGAGCTTCTTGACCACCTCCGACCCCTCCTCGCCAAGCAGGAAGCCGATCTTCTGGACCATGGCCATCTTCAGGTCGATCGTCTCACGCAGGCGGCGCGCGATCTCCCCGCCCACCACATCGGGCCGGCTCAGGTCGGAAACGAGGCCCAGGATCAGGCCTCCGCTATGCAGCGAAGCGAACGAAACGGAGACCTGGCGGCCTCCCAGATCAGCGATCAGGTCGGCGATCTCCTCGCCCAGGGCAGCCTGGCGGAAGAGATGGTAAATGTAGTCGCCGAGCAGGCTGTCGAGGCGGCTGCCCGCGAGCGCGTCGACGCTCTCGACCGTGGGCGCCAGTGCCGGAGCGAGCAACTCAAAAAGCGGCCGGTTGGCCACGGCAACGCGACCCTGCCGGTCGGCCAGCAGCGCAGCCACCGGCAGGCGGTCGATGACCTGGCGCGTGGCACCCTTGGCCGCAGCGACCTGCTCGCGCAACAGGGCTACGTCGCGCTCGAGTTGCTGCATGCGCGACTTGTACTGCCCGAGCTTGCCCAGCTCGACGGTCAACGCCTCCATGCGCTCGAGCGAGATAGCGCCCGAGGTACAGCTCTTCATGCAGGTCCCGCAGCTCACGCACTTGTCGTAGTTGATGTGGTGCGCACCCTCGAACACATAGACCGCCCCCGTGGGGCAACTGTCGATACAGCGGTTGCACTCGGTACAGCGCTCGTTATTGATATAGAAAAACTTCATCCGGCCTCGTCAATCCTTGATTTCGGCGAAATTTATGAAAAATAAACCGGAATGCTATTGTTTTCCCAAAGTTTTTACCTTCCTTTGTGAACATCAATTTCTTAATTTATTTCTTCTATGAAAGGTACAGTAAAGTGGTTTGATACGGCCAAAGGTTATGGCTTCATCACGACCGAAACAGGTAGCGACATCTTCGTTCACTACACCGGCATCAACAAGGAAGGCTTCCGCGGGCTGGAAGAGGGCCAGAACGTAGAGTTCGAGGTCAGCGAAGGCAAGAAAGGCGAACAGGCCACTAACGTCACAGTAATAGGATAAGTATAGAGTATTCCAATCATACTTTTACAGGCTCTTATTCACATCAAAAAGGCTCCGGACGATCCGGAGCCTTTTTGGTATGCCGCAAGGCCGGCACGCGGTCAGATCGCCATCTCAAGCTCGGTGGCCTCGACGGCTCCCATCTCGACGGCGCACGGGCGTAGCAGCGCATCGAGCTGCCGGGACGAAAGCCGCCCCTCGGCCACCATGAAAAGGAACTCCTCGGTAGAGGGATAAGCTCCGCGGAGCTTGCCGGCAAGACAGTTATAGTAAGTGATCTGCTGATCGCGGTCGAGGCGCCCGGGCAGGATGCCCCGCCGGGCCAGCTCGGCGGGCGGGAACAGCAGCGCAAGCGTCTGGGGATCGTGGCGGATCATCCCGCCGATACGCGCCATCATGGCATGCACGGCCGTATCCTGTGCAGCAGGCAGCGCGGCGAACTGTCCGTAATCGGGATAGGCGTCCGAAAGGTCGCGCACGATATGCGCAGCCAGCGTATCGAACACCGAATCGGGCACTGCCGACAGTACGGGGGCACCGTCACGATAGGCCCTCAGATCGATCTTCACTTTCTCGCGCTCGACATCGCCCCACTTACGGACCGGGGAGCAGGCGGCAAACAACATCAGCAGACAAACGGGCAGGAACAGACTTTTCATTATTGTCGGATTTGGTTAGACATACAACACAACTGACGTCCACACAGCAGATTTTATACCAAAGCGGCCAAACTGCCGGCAAGCACCTGCCCAAAGCCGCGCGATATACCGGCCAGGTCCCCGCAAAGCGTCACCACGTATCGCCCTCTCCCAAGCCGCTAATCCGTCGTCCTCCCATCCCGTACCAAGGGGTCATTCCCGATCGGACAGCCCCGTGGCAGTCATGTGACCCCAGGGCCCGCCGCCCATAAAACGCGGCTAAGACCGGGCCGCCCGTCCGGGCGGCGCCGGGGGCTTCCCTTTGAAGCCTCGGCCGCACACACCTCCCTCGGCCTAACGTACGCCGGACAGCTACAGTCGTTTTGGCCGTCTGTCCTCCCCTATTTGTTTAACGCCGGTTTTATCCGGTACGATCTATAACCGTCGACGGTCGAAGTTCCCGCCCCGACACACTGCACGGGCTCGAAACGGCATCCGGACAACCGGCACACTCCGCCTCGGGAAATATCGTCAGACGAAGACCGGATTTGTCAGCCCGATCGCTTATCTTTGCCCTTGAACGGGACTTGCCCCGCTCACCAGGCTTATGGACATTCTCGAATTCCGCGATTACTGCCTCTCGCTGCCCGGTACCGAAGAGTGTACCCCCTTCGACGAAACAACACTGGTCTTCAAAGTCGGCGGCAAGATGTACACACTCACCGACATGGAGCGGTTCGAGTGGATCAACGTGAAGTGCGACCCCGACCGGGCCATCGAGCTGCGCGAACAATACGCCGGCGTGATCCCGGGGGTGCACATGAACAAGCGGCACTGGAACACGGTGAACGTAACGGGCGATCTACCCGACAAGCTGATACGCGGCTGGGTGCGCGACTCGTACGACCTCGTAGTGGACGGCCTGCCACGGAAGGTCCGCGATACGATCGCCGGTTACGCGCGGAACAGGAAACAGTAGCCGGGCGGGCAGGGAACCGGTTACGTGCCTGCCGCACGAATGGTTGCCCTGTACAGAGAGGATGCCCCTTCCGCCCGGACCGTCGGGTCCCCGCCCGTCCCGGAAACAGGCGGAGAGCCAGAAGCAGCCGAGGCTTCTCCGCCCCCTTCATTCCATTGCTGCCCGAACAACCTGACGGAAAAACGGCTACCTTTGAAGTATAAAACGGATCGGTCGTCCAGCACGACGCAACCGCAAACCACAGCACTATGAAAACAAATAAACTCATTCGGACATCAGGCATCCTGGCTCTCGCGCTGGCCTTAGCCGGCTGCAGATCGGACACCGACAAAACCGTATCGGGGATCATTTACGACGGGTCGATGAACACGCTCGCGATCGTCACCGCCCAGGGAGACACTCTGGAGTTCAGCACAATGGATGCTGATCGCAGCCAGATGAACGGACTGCTGATCGGCGATTCGGCCACCGTGACCTATACCGGCACAGCGACTCCGATGGGCAACCCCGAGATCGCCGTGGCCACCAGTGTCGTCACCCGCCACATCGAGCGCGCATCGGACCGGCTGGTCGGATCGTGGACCGAACCCGCCCCGGGGCAGGAAGGGCAAAAGCAAGGCATCGTGATCGAACCCTATGGCGTAGCCCGCTCGATCAATATGGCAACATTGCGGTACGAGGGCTGGAGCTCGACAGGCAGCAGCATATACGACGACGCCTGCACGGTCGTGCTGCGGGGCCAGAGCATCGGCAACGGGCAGACGATCGCCTTCAGCGACACGATGCGCGTGGACAAGCTCGATGCCGACTCGCTGGTACTGTCTCGCGGCGGCTACACGATGCGCCTCGCGCGGGAGAAATAGACCGGGAAGGCCGGATCGCAGCCTGCACGCATACCCGTTGCAAAAACAGGAGACTCCGCCAGGCAGGGTCCCCTGTTTGGTTATATTCCGCAGTCACGGGCACCGGTCGCACACCGGGCACAACACCCGCAGTGCCGGTTTCTCATAAAGCAACACTCGCACAACAGCACCCGCAAGCATCGGACGATCAGGAAGCGGGTACCCGAGACCTTAACGTGACAAGGCGCGTCAGGGCAGCCGACAGGATATTCCATAGCTGCCGGCAATCAGGACAGGATCACAACAGGTCGCAGAGCGTAGCCCCGCAGAAGCGGACCAGGTCGGCCGGAGCCAGCTTGAGCTGCAAGCCGCGAACGCCGGCACTGACATAGATATGGTCAAACCCGGCAGCACTTTCATGTATGTAGGTTGGCAGCGGCTTCTTCATGCCGATGGGCGAGCAGCCGCCCCGGATATAGCCCGTCGCAGGCAGCAGCTCTTTCATATGGAGCATCTCGGCGCTCTTGTTGCCCGACACCCTGGCCGCCTTCTTGAGATCGACCTCACCGTCACCCGGCACGACGCAAACGAAAATGCCACGTCGGTCGCCACGCAGCACCAACGTCTTGAATACCTGACGAATATCTTCGCCGAGCTGCTCAGCTACGTGCGTAGCGGCCAGATGCTCCTCATCAACCTCGTAGGGCACCAGCTCGTATGCGATCCCCGCGCGGTCGAGCAGGCGGGCCGCATTGGTCTTATTGATCTTGGCCATAACCGTCATTTCAAAAACAGGGACAAAGATACAAAAATGCGCTGGAAAGGAAGCAACGGACCGTAGGGATCGCCCCGGAATCCGGCACGCGACGGAAGAGGGCAGTAAGAGCCCGGGACGTCAACGACCGGGCGAACGCGGGCACAACGCATGAAGCGCCGACAACAGCACTCCAAGGCACAATACAGTCTCAATGAACAGCGACCACCTGCGCATGGGTGGCCCTCAGGAAGCCCCGGGCAAAACGCATGGCAGGGAACACTGCGGATGACACCGCAGGACTAAGCATGCCACAGTATGTAAAAATAGCGGAAGAGAGGCGCTATATTCCCCCGCGGGGGAGAGCTTCCGATCACGCACCGGCCGGAAGGAGGCGCGCCCGGCACCGGAATACCTATAAAAACCGGAGCAGAACATCAACGTCCTGCTCCGGTCTGTTTGGGCTATATCATGGGCCGGCAAGCCGGTCGCAGCCGTCCGCTACCAGGCGAACAGCGGGTAGTCGGCCATCAGCGCGTTCACTTCCTTGCGCACCTGGGCGATCGTATCGGCATTGTCGGGGTCCGACAGCACGCGGTCGATCATATCGACCACCGTCTCCATCTGCGCCTCCTTCAGGCCGCGGGTGGTGATGGCCGGCGTGCCGACACGGATACCCGAAGCCTGGAACGGAGAGCGGGTATCGAACGGCACCATGTTCTTATTGATCGTAATGTCAGCCTGAACGAGCGTGTTCTCGGCCTTCTTGCCGGTCAGCTCGGGGAACTTGGTCCGCAGGTCGATCAGCATCAGGTGGTTGTCCGTGCCGTCCGACACGATCTTGTAGCCACGCTTGCGGAACGCCTCGGCCATGGCGGCGGCGTTCTTCTGCACCTGACGCTGGTACTCCTTGTACGACGGCTCGAGCGCCTCGCCGAAAGCCACGGCCTTAGCGGCGATCACATGCTCGAGCGGACCGCCCTGAATACCCGGGAACACAGCCGAGTTGAGCAGCGCCGACATCATCTTCACCTCACCCTTGGGCGTGGTGAGGCCCCACGGATTGGCAAAGTCCTTACCCATCAGGATCACACCGCCACGCGGCCCGCGGAGGGTCTTGTGCGTGGTCGAGGTGACGATATGGGCATATTTGACCGGGTTGTCGAGCAGCCCGGCGGCGATCAGGCCGGCCGTGTGGGCCATATCGATCATCAGCAGCGCCCCCACCTTGTCGGCGATCTCGCGCATGCGCTTGTAATTCCACTCGCGGCTGTAAGCCGAGGCACCGCCGATGATCATCTTCGGCTTGTGCTCCACGGCCAGGCGCTCCATCTCATCATAATCGATCATGCCCGTCTTCTCGCTGACCTTATAGCCTACTGCTTTGTAAAGCACGCCCGAGGTGTTGACCGGCGAACCATGAGAAAGGTGACCGCCATGCGCAAGGTCGAGACCCATGAACGTGTCGCCCGGCTTGAGCACCGTGAAGAAAACGGCCATGTTGGCCTGCGCGCCCGAGTGAGGCTGCACATTGGCATACTCGGCCCCGTAGAGCTCTTTGAGACGATCGATGGCCAGCTGCTCGACCTGATCGACGATCTGGCAGCCGCCATAGTAGCGGGCGCCCGGATAGCCCTCGGCGTACTTGTTGGTCAGAACGGTACCCATAGCCTGCATCACCTGGTCGCTGACGAAGTTTTCCGAAGCGATCAGCTCGATGCCGCACATCTGGCGCTTTTTCTCCTGTTCAATGAGGTCGAACAATTTGGTGTCTCTAGTCATATGTGTGATTTTTTATGGATTTATATCGTATCGTTGAAAAATCAACGTGCCAAAGGTAGTAAAAAAAGTGGACAATATGCTCGTTTTTGCCGGCAAACCCTGAAAGGAAACGATTATGTAACGGCAACGGCGCGCGCGCTTGCCGGACAGAGAGCCGGGCACAGCCCGACGGCGATCGGCGGCGCGGACAAAGCCACAGGTAGCGAGCGGCTCGAAACACCGTCGCAAGCCGCAGGCCAATGCTCACGCAAGCTATTGACAATAAAAACAATACCCACCGCAAAGACCTGTTTTTCGGGGTACAGGGGCACCAATTGCAAAATAAATCCTATCTTTGTCTCGGGCAAAGCGTTGGAACGCCATGCCCGGACCAAGCAGGCAATTCTAATCCAATCAAACCATATAGACAGATGAAATTACTTGAAGGGAAAGTGGCTGTCATCACCGGTGCCGCACGCGGTATCGGCAAGGCGATAGCCGTGAAGTTCGCCGAGCAGGGCGCCGACGTGGCGTTCACCGACCTGCGCGCCGACGAGAACTTCACCAATACCGAAAAAGAGCTGCAGTCGTACGGCGTGCGCGCCAAAGGCTACACCTCGAACGCAGCCAACTACGAGGAGTCGCAGGAGCTGGTCGACCAGATCGCGAAGGACTTCGGCCGTATCGACATCCTGGTCAACAATGCCGGTATCACGCGCGACGGCCTGCTGATGCGCATGACCGAGGAGCAGTGGGACATGGTGATCAACATCAACCTCAAGTCGGCCTTCAACCTCACCAAGGGCGTACAGAAATACATGCTCAAGCAGAAGAGCGGCTCGATCATCAACATGAGTTCGGTGGTGGGCGTGTCGGGCAATGCCGGACAGTGCAACTACTCGGCCTCGAAAGCGGGCCTGATCGGCTTCACCAAGTCGATCGCCCAGGAGCTCGGCTCGCGCGGTATCCGCAGCAATGCCATCGCACCGGGCTTCATCATCACCGAGATGACCGCACAGCTGCCTGAGGAGGTACGCAAGGAGTGGGCGGCCAAGATCCCGCTGCGTCGCGGCGGTACGCCCGATGATGTGGCCAATGCGGCGCTGTTCCTTGCCTCGGACCTCTCGGGCTACGTGAGCGGGCAGGTGATCAACGTCTGCGGCGGCATGAACACCTGATCGATCGCGACACATACGAATTAAAGCCTCCACGGGATCTTCCGTGGAGGCTTTTTGTCGCCGGGAACGCACCTCCCTCTGCCAATAGATACCGGAGTCATCAGGAATCTCGAATCGTTACCCGACCTGCCACATACCTAATAAAACGCGTAATATAAATAATTTACAAACACCCCACTAACAAAAAGAACTTAACTCACAGCCAATCTCTCGATTTGTACACTGGAATCCACATACCGTATGACTCGGTCCTTCTACCGCAACCGGACACCCTTTCCTCAGCCTGCAATGTTTTACCGAAACAATCGGGCATAGCCTGAAGGACTCAACCTGCCGAACTTTTTCGTATATTGTCTGCCGATGCGGAGAAAGCAGATCACCGCCCAGGCACCCACGCAGGACGACAACCAATAAGGCGGAAACGGACCGGACGACTGCTTCGGTGAACAGACCACACTTTCATACATCGACATATGGATATTTTCGTCCTATTTTACAGCCTCTTCATCATCGGGATCGGCAGATTCGTCCGAAGGTGGCCCGGCACGCTCTCTGGCTACAACACGATGTCGCCCGATCGGAAACGGTATGTCGATATCAAAGGACTGACCTCCATGATACAACGGTCAATGCTGGTAATCGGCCTGGTGACCACGGGAGGATATTTTGTTTTCAGGCTGGCCGGCTCGCGCACCATTGCACACGCTATGATCTTCATCCCGCTATTCGCAGGATCACTCGTCGTGCTCGTCCGGGCGCGGCAGTACGACCATTATCCGAAAAAAGCGAAATGGCCGGCATTCGTTATCGGTTGTCTCTTCGTTGCAGTAGGAATACTGTTGGGCTACGAGTGTTTGCCGACTCGGGTGAACGTTTCGGCTCAATCCGTGACATTCTCGGGACGGTATGGACTGACAATTCCCGTGTCTGAAATTGTCCGGGCCGAGCTCGTGACAGCTCTTCCCCGTGGGCTCGCACGGACTAATGGTTTGGCTATCGGGGATATTCGGAAAGGATATTTCGCATTGGAAGGTATGGGGCGATGTCGGTTATTCCTGCATACCGGTCACGGGCCTTATCTGGTCCTGGCATATTCCAACGGACAGCAGCTCATTTACGGAGCGAAAAAAAAGGAAACCACCGAACGTATTTACCACCAAATCCGTGCTGTCCTCCGATAGCTCATCGCGGCGATCGCCTCAGGGCGCCAAAGTGCTCATGAAACGTCCGCCCCCGGACCTATCCCGCGATACTACTTATTCAGCGCGTCGATCGCGGCGCAAAGGCGGTCGAAGATCTGGCCGACCGTCCCCACCCCGTCGATCGCGCGGT
>JAFQJK010000101.1 GCA_017415005.1 Rikenellaceae bacterium | reverse complement strand
AGGCTGTCCTCGCACTCCTTGATAACGCTCTCTTTGCCGGCATATTTGTAGATGTCGATGTCGCGGCCGTCGTTATCCTTGCTCTTGAAACCGAAATCGCCTCTGGCGAGGTCCCATCGCATCCCGAACTTGGTCAGTATCTGTATCCTCTCGCGCGGGACTCCCTTGATCGCCTCGCCGACGATCCGCTCGCTCTCGCCCTGTCCGTAGACCGGGGCGGTGTCGATCGACGTGACCCCCAGATCGTATGAGGCGCGGATCGCCTCGACAGCCGCCTTATGGTCGGTTCTGCCCCACATCCAGCCGCCCGCGGCCCAGGAGCCGAACGTGACGACCGAGATGCGTAAGTCCGAATGGCCCAATTTTCTGTATTCCATAGTGTGTGATTTGTTGGTTCGTGCATGATGATGCAAGGCGCATGCCCGGCGTCCGTGCAATTTAAGAAAAATCACATGAAAATGAAATGCAAATCTGTTGCCTGACTGTCCGTGTGGTGCGGCAGGATGCGGGGCAGGGGACGATCATCTGCCGGCAGGCCGGTGTGCCGGCCTTCAGGCCATGTGGCCGGAGCCGGATGTTTTTCGTACCTTTACGCTGTCGCGGGGCGCGTGCCCCGCAGGATGGGGTGGTCCGAAGGCCGCCCGGACGGAAAAGGCCAGAAAGGATGATATGGAAGTTCGGTATATGGGCCGGCATCGGGCTCGGCTTGATAGCCTGCACGCCGGTGGCGGACGATGAGCGGCCGGAGCCGGTCGCGCGGACCGTGCTGGCGTACGTGGGCAGCGACAACGACCTGCAGGCCGAAAGCCATGCACGGGTCGACTCGATCGCCGCGGGATGGAAGGGGGGCGACGGGCATCTGCTGATCTACCATGATACGGATGCCGGGGCATCTCTCTATGAGGCCGGGTACGATGCGGCGCATGGCCGGGCGTCATTGCGCCGGGTCGCGGCCTACGGTGCGGAGAACTCGGCCTCAGGCGCTGTGTTCGCACGCGTGCTGGCCGACATGGTCCGCCGGTGGCCGGCGCGGAGCTATGGCCTCGTTGTGTTCTCGCACGGATCGGGCTGGTTACCCGGCGGATGGACGCCAGGCCGTGAGGCGGGTGTGTCGGCGGGCTTTGCCGCGGCGGAGTGTGATGCGGGGCGGACTCCGGCGGTCAGGTCGGTGGTCCGCGACGGCGACCGGCGAATGGAGCTGGCCGAGTTTGCGACGGCGATCCCCGACGGGTTGTGCGACTTCATTGTTTTCGAGTCGTGCCTGATGGCGGGTGTCGAGGTGGCGTACGCGTTGCGGGACAAAACGGACTATGTCGTGGCTTCGCCGGCCGAGGTGGTCGCGCCGGGGTTCATACCGGTATATCCCCGGCTTGTGGAGTGCCTGTTCGAGCCGGAGCCCGCGCTGGCCGTGCTGGCCCGGACCTATTATGAACAGGTGTGCGGCTATGTGCCCGATCTGCGGGCGGCCACCGTGTCGGTGATCCGGACCGATCGCCTGGAGGCTCTGGCTCAGGTGTGCCGCGCGATCGTGGCCGGGGCGGGAGGTACGCCGGAGGGGGAGTTGCCCGATGCGGCACTGGTAGGGGATGTCCAGCATTTCGACCGCTATGACGGCTACCGGCTGTTTTTCGATCTGGAGGATTATATGGAACGGATGGCGCCGCCGGCCCAGGCTGCACGGTTGCGAGAGGCGCTGGATGGCGCTGTCGTGTGCCGGTATGCGACGCCCGACTTCCTGCCCTACCAGGACGGATTTGCGATCGGGCGCTGCTGCGGTCTGACAACCTATATCATGCAGGAGGGCTTCCCGGGGTTGAACGAGGCGTATCGCGCGACGGAGTGGGCCCGGGCGGTGTATCCGTGAGGGGAAGGCGGCGTGCGTCTATTGCCCGGCCTGATGTTCGGTCAGGTACTCTTCGATCTCGGGGAAGGTGACGTCCTTGAGCAGCACCGTGCGGTCGGCGTCGATCAGGTAGAGCGTCGGGATAGCCCGAAGGTCGTACAGCTCGTTGTCGCGGATCGTGAGAGTGCGGTCGTAGCCGTTGATCCATGCTTTGGGCATATGGGGCTGGTAGTCGGTCCACTCCCGGATGTTCTCGTCGGGATAGAGCGCCAGCACCTGGAGGGTCTTGTTGGCAAGGGCGGCACCCACGACCGGCGAGCCGTCGAGCTGCCCGGTGTATTCCTTGCAGGCATGGCACCCCGGATTGTTGAAGAACAGGATGGTCCGGCGGGCTGGCAGCGTGTAGAGCGTTCCGGTCCGGCCGTCGCCGGTCGTATAGCTGAAGTCGGCGGCTTTGCTGCCCGGACGGTTTTTGCGGGCCATCTCCAGCCGGTGGACCGGGCGCAGCCGGGTGAGGCTGTCGAGGTGGTCCGAGACCGCCATGCTTTCGAGTACGGGGATGTAGAGCGTTTCGCTGCGTACCGGCGAATTGGGGTCGTACAGGTATTTTTCAAACAGGTCGGTGAACCGGTCGTACATCCGCCGATCGGTCGATGCCAGTTGCATGGTCCGTGCCACCGAGGCGACACCGAGCTCTTCGGGCATGCTCCGCAGGACATGGACATAGTCGGCGATGGCCTGCTCGGTCAGGGCCGGCTCGCTGAGATAGGCGGTGTCGGCGAAGTCGAAGTTATCCCAGAAATGCCGGGCGACGAATCTCTGCCGTTCGGCCGGAGTGTTGAGCATGACCGGGATCTCGACCGGCTTGAAGACCGGGGCGGCCGCCTGTCGCTCTTTTTTCGGGGTGTTTCCGCAGGCGGCGAGCAGTGCCGCCGTCACGATCCATAGGCTGTATTGTTTCATCGCGGTATGTTTTCAGTCCGGATAATCCGTTAAGGTGACGTCCGGAAATGTCCGATCCGGCGGAATGCGATTTCTGCCGGATCGGATCGGTCGGGGTGACCGGCGTTATTCGAGGACGGTGATCCGCTTGTCGGCGGGATCGTCGAAGTTGACATTGCAGGTCATTATATACCTGATGTTGCGGTTGATGTTAAAGTTGTTGGTGACGTTGTCGCCGGGGTAGAGCCTGAATTCGACCCTTTTGTTGGTCGCGGTGTTGCGGGCGATGAGCGAAAAATAGGTGGCAGGCTTGTCGGTCACCTTGTCCTTGGGGCTGGTGATCGCCGGGTCGATACCCTGCAGGTTCTCGGGGATCGTGTACGTGTAGAGATTGTCCGGCAGGACAGAGATGATGGCGCTGTTCTCGACATCCGCGGCTGTGACCGGCATACCCGAAAAGTAATAGTAGGTCTTGGGTGCGTTCTTGAGCTGCAGGGTGAGCAGCTCATAACCCGAGTCGGGCTGCAGGATGAACTTGGCCGAGACGCTGGCCCCGATGGCCGTGATGGCGACCGGCGCTTCGATGCGGGCATCGTGCCATTCGACATCGATATTGGCTTCGCCGATGAGGGGCAGCGCATCCCACTGGGTGATGCGGCCGTCATATGTGGCTTTCTTGAAGGCTTCGAGGTCCATGCCGGTCGAGAATGTGGCGCTGCCTGCATTGGCGACCACATATACGGAGAGATTCTTGCCGGCGATCAGGTCGACCGTCAGGTCCTGTCCCACGATGTGCTCGTCGACCGAGGCTACGGCCAGGCTGCGGCCCAGCGAGTCGAATTCGAGGACCCAGATGTCGGACAGCAGCGTCTGCGGCTCTTCGATATCGATATCGTCATATGTCTGGAAGACCTGCTCCTGAGGATTGATCTTGAGCGTGAACGTCGTCCGGACCTTGTCGCCGGGGAGAGCTGCTTTCGGGCCTTCGTCCTTCTTGCACGAGATCAGCGCAGCTGCGCACAGGATGCCGGCCAGCAGGGCCAGGCGGGTGAAGCGGGTTGTGGATGAGAGTGGTTTATTCATATGTGTTTTATAATGTTGGCGTGTGACGCGGCTGTCCGGCAGGCCCGGTGCAGGTGCTCCGCCGTTGCTTGCGGATCACAGTATAAACACGTTACATGGCCGGGTTATTGTGTCGGCCGTGCGATTAGTGCTCCCCGGCCGGTCGCTGCGGGAGTCTGTCCCGCCTGCGGCTTCCCCGATGACATGCAGGAAAAGAGGCTGCGGGCAATGTCATTGTCGGACGAAGGTATTAAAAAATCGGCAGATTCGATCATCCGCGACGTTTTTTCACCAAGTCGGGGGAACCATCTCCCGGCAGGACTTGTTCTGCGGAGGGATGGTCGACTTTCATTCGCCGGAGTTAGGAGAAGTAGCGGATATTTCGTAATATTGTGGCACCGTTTGCCGCGCGGGGCGTTCCGAACAGAGGGTTTTGCCGGCGGGGCCATGATGCCCGGTGACGGATATTTCGTAAAAACAGACCATATGCCCAAAGTAGCGTTAATTACAGGTGTGACCGGACAGGACGGCGCCTACCTGGCCGAGTTCCTGCTCAAGAAAGGATATGTCGTGCACGGCCTCAAGCGTCGTAGCTCGCTGTTCAACACCGACCGTATCGATCATATTTACCAGGATCCGCATACCGAGAACCGGAATTTCGTATTGCACTACGGCGACCTCACCGACAGTATGAACCTCACGCGGGTGATCCAGGAGACGCAACCCGACGAGATCTACAACCTCGCGGCGATGAGCCACGTGAAGGTTAGCTTCGACACGCCCGAGTACACGGCCAACGCCGACGGCATCGGGACGCTGCGCATCCTCGAGGCGGTACGCCTGCTGGGGCTCACCGATAAGACGCGCATCTACCAGGCCTCGACCTCGGAGCTGTACGGGTTGGTGCAGGCCGTACCGCAGAGCGAGACCACGCCGTTCTACCCGCGCAGCCCGTATGCCGTGGCCAAGCTCTACGGCTACTGGATCACGGTCAACTACCGCGAGGCGTACGGCATGCACGCCAGCAACGGTATCCTGTTCAATCACGAGTCGCCGTTGCGGGGCGAGACGTTCGTCACGCGCAAGATCACGCGGGCCGCGTCGCGCATCGTGCTCGGCATGCAGCGCGAGATGTACCTCGGTAATCTATCGTCGCAGCGCGACTGGGGCCATGCCAAGGATTACGTGCGGGCCATGTGGCTGATCCTGCAGCAGGACAAGCCCGACGACTATGTGATCGCCACGGGTGTGACAACCTCGATCCGCCGTTTTGCCGAGATGGCCTTTGCCGAGATCGGTGTCGGGCTTGAGTTCCGTGGGGAGGGCAAGGAAGAGAAGGGATACATGGTGTCGGTCGACGAGGCGCGCTTCACCGGGCGGGTCGGAGCCGAGTACCTCGATGCCGTGAAGCGCCGGATCGCGGGCGGCGACAATATGGTGGTGGCGGTCGATCCGCAGTACTTCCGCCCGACGGAGGTTGAGCTGCTGATCGGCGACGCGACCAAGTCGCGCACCCGGCTCGGATGGGTGCCCGAGTACGACCTGGCGGGGCTGGTCGAGGACATGATGCAGAGTGACATTAAGCTCTTCAAGCGTGACAGCTATCTGCGCCAAGGGGGCTACACAACGCTCGAATATTTCGAATAGCGATGGACAGGCATAGTAAGATTTACGTGGCCGGGCACCGGGGACTGGTGGGCTCGGCCATCATGCGCAGCCTCGGCGAGCGCGGGTACGACAATATCGTGACGCGGACGCACGCCGAGCTCGACCTTACGGACCAGCGGGCCGTGGGTGCCTTTTTCGAGGCCGAGCGGCCCGAGTACGTCTTTCTGGCGGCGGCCAAGGTGGGCGGGATCATGGCCAACAGCGTCTACCGCGGCGAGTTCATCTACCAGAACCTGATGCTCGAGTGCAACGTGATCCATGAGGCGTACCGGCATGGGGTGAAGAAGCTGCTGTTCCTCGGGAGCACGTGCATCTATCCGCGCGATGCGGTGCAGCCCATGCCCGAGGATTGCCTGCTCACTGCGCCGCTCGAATACACCAACGAGCCATACGCGATCGCCAAGATCGCCGGGATGAAGATGTGCGAGAGCTATAACCTGCAGTATGGCACTAACTATATCGCGGTGATGCCGACCAACCTGTACGGGCCGAACGATAATTTCGACCTTGAGAAGAGCCATGTGCTGCCGGCGCTGATCCGTAAGATATACCTGGGGCGCTGCCTGGCAGCGGGCGACTGGGAGGCATTGAAGGCCGACTTCGACCGGATGCCGGTCGAGGGTACGGATGGCAGCGACCGCGAGGCGATGCTCGGCAAGATGGCCAAATACGGCGTACGGACGAATCCGGAAACGGGCCGCGTCGAGGTCGGTATCTGGGGGACGGGCGCTCCGCTGCGCGAGTTCCTCTGGAGCGAGGATATGGCCGACGCCTGTGTCTATGTGATGGAGCGAGTCGATTGGGCCGACCTGGCCGCAGGGAAGGCGGAGGTGCGCAACTGCCATATCAATATCGGCACCGGCAAAGAGCTTACGATCCGCGAGCTGGTCGGGATGATCGCCCGCACGGTGGGCTTCGAGGGCGACGTGGTGTTCGACGCCTCGAAGCCCGACGGGACGATGCGTAAGCTGACCGATCCGTCGAAGCTGCACGCGCTCGGCTGGCGCCATACGGTCGAGCTCGACGAGGGGGTCCGGCGGCTGTACGAGTGGTACATCGGCCGGTAGGCCTTTCCGGCAAGCATAGCGGGGACCGTCTCTTCAGGCGGTCCCTGTTTTTTCCGGTGCAGAACGTTGGGCCCGGGCGGCCGGCGGGTATGCACGGTGCAGGCCGGTATGTCCGTAGGGAGGAACCCCAGGGTGGGCTGGCATCGGACTGGCGCAGAAGGGCGTTCCGGGGGCGACTGCCGGAGCGCAGGGGGACGAGGCCGGGCAGGAACGGTCTTGCATAGCGTGTGTGGCTGGCAGCCTCGGGGCGGTCCGGGGCTGCCGGGCATTGCCTGCGCCGGGACGACGCAAGCGGAGTTGTCGGGGCTGGCCGGACAAATTCGGGCCCGGGGCTTGGCTTTCCCGGATTAATTTCTAAATTTGTCTGCGGGAGGGGGCGTGGTTCAGGCCCGTCCGCTTCAGATGATCATTCATCCTAAATCTGATAAGATGCTTTCTTTGCGCCAAATTGTGCTGTCGGGTTTCGCTGCCGGGCTGGCACTGACCTCTGTTTCGCCGGCCGAAGCCGCTGAACAGCCGTCGGCCACGGTCGACGGAACCCGCATCATGTGGGACTACCGCTCGATCCAGTGCATCGCTCCCGGGGGAGCGTATGCGCGCGTACGGCGGCTCGACGACGGCTCGCTCGTGGCCGTGTACGACCGGCGCGGCAATACCGAGAAGATACGCAGTTACGACGACGGCCGGTCGTGGAGCGAGCCGCAGGTCCTCTTTCCGGCCCATATGTATTACGGCGCCGGGGGCGATTCGGTATGGATCTATACGACCAATGCCGAGATCTACCAGTTGCGTAATGGAACGCTGATCGCCGGGTGTAACTACCGGCCCTCGAAGCCCGACATCGCACCGTATGCCATTGTCGTGTCGCTCAGCGACGATATGGGGGCGAATTGGAGCGAGCCGAGGGTGCTTTACGAGGCCGGGACCAACTTCGGTGACGGATGCTGGGAGCCCTCTTTTCTGCAGTTGCCCTCGGGCGAGCTCCAGGTATACTTTGCCAACGAAGGGCCCTATACGACCAATGCCGACCAAGAGATCACGCTGATGAGCTCGGCGGATAATGGTGCGACATGGTCGGAGCCCCGGATGGTCTGCTTCCGCGAGGGTCACCGCGACGGCATGCCGGTGGCTCAGGTGATTGGCGACGAGATCGTCCTCTCGATCGAGGACAACGGCTACGGCGAGCTGCAACCCTATATCCTGCGGACCGCGTTGGCCGACAATTGGCGTGAACCGGTGCTGGGTGACGGCCCGCGGCGCGAGCCGGCTCACCTGCTCCCGCTGCCTGCCGATGTATATGCTGGTGCCCCTTATACCTTGGTGCTCCCGACGGGCGAGACGCTCGTTTCGTACCAGACGACCGAGCGGAGGCATCCCGACTGGGAGCGTTCGACGCTGGAGGTGGCTGTCGGCGACCGGACGATGCGCCGCTTCGCGAAGGCGACCCGGCCGATCGACGTGCCGCTCGACCGCAGCGCGATGTGGAACTCGCTGGCCCTGTGGGACCGTCATACGGTGGTGGCCGTGACCTCGGCCAGCTTCCGCGAGCCGTATGGGGTGTGGATCGTCAAGGGATACATTCTGCCGCCGCACATGGAGGCGCGGCACGATAAGGTCAAGGTGGACGGCCTGGTGACCCCGAAAGAGTGGGGACGCGATCTGCCCATTTTCGTCGGGACCCGGGGACCGGCTCAGATACGCGCCGCCGTGGGTGCCCGGGGACGGACGCTCTGCTTCGGCGCGCTGGTGGCCGATACGTGGCGCGAGAACCCGGATGCCGGGATCAGCTTCTATCTTGCGCCCGACAATAGCGACCTGGGCGGCGCGGCCTACCGGGTGTGGTGTCCGGCCGAAGGTGCGGCGCAGGTGTTCCGCCTCGACGACGGCGGATGGACCGAGATCCCGGCGGGCGACGTGCGGGTAGGTTGCCTGCGTGATCCTAACGGGAACGGTTACAGCGTGGAGTGCAGCGTGCCGTTCGGCGTGGTGGGCAAGCGCGATGATGCGCCCGTACGGGTCAGTGTCGGGTTGTCAGCCCTCACGGACGACGGTGCGGCGTACGAGGAGCTGCTGGCTAATTCGGAGTCCGGAAACCCGGCCACGTGGTACCGTATCGACCTGCAATAGTGATATTAATATTCAGAGAATATGAAACATATCGTGATGACGGTCCTGATGCTGGCTTCGGCCTTGACGGCGTCGGCCGAGGTCCGGCTGCCGGCAGTGATCGGTAACGGCATGGTCCTGCAGCAGCGTTCCGAGGCTAACCTTTGGGGTAAGGCTGCGCCGGGCCGTAAGGTGATCGTAGAGCCCTCTTGGAGCAGGCAGAAATACACGGCGACAGCGGGGGCCGACAGCCTCTGGCAGGTCAGCGTGGCAACGCCCGGGGCGGGTGGTCCCTATGCGATCGTGTTCGACGACGGCGACCGGCTGACGCTCGACGACATACTGATCGGCGAAGTGTGGATATGTACGGGACAGTCGAATATGGAGATGCCGATGCAGGGGTTCTGGAACGAGCCGGTCAACCGCTCGCTCGAGACGCTCCTCGATGCCGGACGGTACGACAGGCTCCGGTTGTTCACGGTCGACCGCGTACCTGCGTCGGAGCCGCGGACCGACTGCAACGGCCGGTGGCAGGTCTCGACGTCGGCCTCGGCTGCCGATTTCAGCGCGACGGCCTATTTTTTCGGCCGTAACCTGATCGGGGCGCTCGACGTGCCGGTGGGGCTGATCTCGACCTGCCGCGGTGCGACGCGCATCGAGACCTGGATGGACGTGCCGACGGCGCAAACGGTCGATCCGGGGGTTCTCGACAGCGATGCCTCGCAGGATGCGTTCAACAAGACCGCGGCGCTTTACAATGGGATGATCGTGCCCGTGCAGCCCTTTACGGCGCGTGGATTCATCTGGTACCAGGGCGAGGCCAACCTCTACAACTATCCGTTGTATGCCGATAATATGGCCGCGATGGTCGCGTTGTGGCGCGAGCGCTGGGGCGACGACCGGATGGCATTCTACTACGTGCAGTTGGCGCCGTTCGGATACGACGATCCTCAGGGGACCGCGCTGCCGCTGACGATCGAGCAGCAGGTGCGCGCGCTCGACAAGATCCCTCATTCGGGCATTGCCTCGACGACCGATATCGGGGCGGCCGAGACGATCCATCCCCGGTATAAGGACCTTGTGGGGCAGCGGTTGGCTGCAGTGGCCCTGTCGCGCACGTATGGCATGAAGGGCTTTCCCGCGATGCCTCACCGCATGCGTTCGGTGCGCTTCGAGGGTGACCGGGCGATCGTCGATTTCGAGGGCGAGTCGGGCTTTGTGCGGCCTGCGGGTACGCTGGCTGGTTTCGAGATCGCCGGGGCCGACCGGAAGTTCCATCCGGCCGTAGCCTGGCTGGGTGCCGGCAACACGGTCGAGGTGCGCAGTGATGCGGTGCCCAGGCCGGTGGCTGTGCGGTACGCGTTCCGTAACCTGTGCGAGGCGAGCCTGTTCAATGCTTCGGGCATTCCGGCCGTGCCGTTCAGGACCGACGACTGGGATGATGTACGGTGATCGTGCATCCCATTCCCCGATAAAAACTGCGCAATTTCTGGCGCAGTTTTTTTGTTGGTTATAAATGTGTTGGCCGACCTGGACGTCAGCGGGGAATGTGCTGTTTGGCCGGAAAAATTGGATGGGGACGAATAATTGCGTAGATTTGTGAACGAGAGAAACCTTTTGACAATCCATTCCTGACCTTATGAGGTTTTTATTAACGTGTGCGTACACAGTTCTGGCCGTTCTGTGTCTGGACTACGGTATTGTTTGCGCTTCGGGGGTGCGCGGCTCTGCGTCGCCGGACGGTGAGGCACGCACGATCCGTTGCTCCGCCAAGCTGACCGGCATGCCGGAGGATGTGCAGGTACCCGTGGCACTGGACGGGACGCAGCGTATCGGGCAGCTCTATGTCCGGGTCGAATCGGCTGGGTGTAAGACCGAACGCTTCGTGCCGGGAGAGTCGTTGCAATTTCCCTATCATTATAAGTGTACCATATCTCCGGCCGATGCAGATACGGTCCGGCTGGTGTTCCACGCCTGTTACGAAGACGGGACGGTGTCGCCCGACGAGATCGTCAGGATCGACAACCGGGCTGATCTGGTGCCGTCAGGCCTGGCGAGGGTGGCCCGGGTGACGGGACGTACACCCTATGGGGAGACGCTTCCCAATCCGAACCGGACGGACGAACGCTTCGATGTGGGCGGCACCGACCTCGGTATTATCTGGGCGATGGACGACAGGCGCGTCGGCATCCTGTTCGGCGATTCCTACGGCAGCGATTTCGAGCACCCGGCGGGCGGCGAGCCCACAGGCAGCAACTGGCGCTGTAACCTGCTCGCCTTCTCGGGCGACCATGATCTGGAAGACGGTCTGACGATCACGGATATGATGTCCGATGCGCAGGGCAGGGCCGCGGAAGTGGTCCATGCCCGGAAAGATAAGTCGGGGCGGGGCGACTGGACGGCGATCCCGACCGCGGCCATCCGCGCAGCAGGGACGGATTACCTGCACTATATGATGGTCCGCCGGTGGGGCGGTCCCAAAGACTGGGATACCAACTATTCGGCCCTGTGCCGTTCGACGGACGGAGGGCGGACGTGGCAACCCACATCCGTGAGGTACGACAGCCTGAGCCATTTCGCTCAGGTGGCCTATGCCTGCCGTGAGGGGTATGTCTATATGATCGGCACGCAGTCGGGGCGGTCGGGGTCGGCCTATCTGGCCCGCTGCCGCGAAGCGGACATGGAGGTTCCGGGTGCCTATCACTATTGGAATGGGGCGCGTGGCTGGGTTGCGGGTGACGAGCAGGCGGCGACGCCTGTTTTTAACGATACGACCGGTGAAATTTCGCTGATGTACCATAAGAAATACGATCGTTGGATCGTTCTATACTTTTGCAAGCGCCGCTATGCGATCGTCATGCGCGATGCAGCCTCGGTCGCCGGGCCCTGGAGCCGGGCCAAGGTCGTGGCCTCCGGCAGGGAATATCCGCAGCTATACGGCTCGTATCTGCATCCGTGGAAGGACGATGAGGACCGGGTTTATTTCCTGATGTCTATGTGGAAGCCGTACAATGTGTTCCTGATGCGGCTCGACATCGGGATACGGGACGGGAAGTGAAGTGACAGAATTATTAACCGTACAATATTTAACACTACACCAAATGAAGAATACGAAGATGCGAGTTTTGGCGGCCATGAGTTGCTGCCTTTTGTTGGCAGGTCTGACGGGCTGTAAATCGGATGACGGAGGGGGTGAGCCCGCGCCGGCGGCCGATCTGACGTTGGGCGCGACCACAGCCAAGCCCAGCAAGGGGGACCGCGTGGTCTCGGTCGATATCACGTTTGAGAATTTCGATCAGCTGAGCAAGCTGGAAGTGAAGCGCATAGATGGTGGCACGACCTATACGAGCGAGTTGTACCAGGATGAGCTGACGCCGGAATATACGTATACCTACAAGGTGACCTCCAGCAGCGCCGATAACTTCACCCTCGGCTTTGTGGCCGTGGGTAAGAACGGAAGCCGTTCGGCGACCAAGCAGGTCGCTGTGGACAACCGTTGGGGGATCAGCATCGCGAACGTGCAGTGTATCTCGCGCGTTACGGGTAAGGCCGTTTCGGGCACCGGGTTCCCGACCCCGCTGTATCAGGTCGATAACCAGACGGACACGCGCTTCAACCTGGGCGGCACTGACCTGGGCATCGTGTGGGAAATGGATCCCGGTAAGTACGGTATCGCTTTCGGCGATTCGTACGGCAGCTCGTTCTCGCCCAATTTCAACGGCGGCGGTCCCGGTGCGGCGGGTGGCTGGCGGTGCAACGTGCTGCTCTTCTCGACCGACAGCGACCTTTCGGACGGCCTTTCGATCAGTGGCGCGGCGACCGACACGCGGGGCAATGCCAAGGAGATCATCTACGGAGGTAAGAACACTTCGGGTCAGGGTAACTGGACCTCGATCCCCACAGCCGCTATCCGGGCCAACGGGATCGACTATATCCACTATATGAACATCCGTGCCTGGTCGCCCGATTACCTGACCAACCACTCGCGTCTGTTCCGCTCGACCGATGGTGGCCAGAACTGGACGCGCTGCGAGAATGTGGAGTTCGGTTCATACAGCAATTTCGGCCAGGTGGGCTTTGCCAAAAAGGACGGCTATGTCTATATCGTGGGTACCGAGACCGGCCGTACGACCAAGCCTAAGCTGGCCCGTGTCAAAGAGGAGGATATCGAGGATCAGTCGAAGTATGAGTACTGGTCGACCAGCGAGTGGGTGACGGGCAACGAAACGGCAGCCACCACGCTGTTCGACGATGTGGCGGGTGAGCTGTCCGTAGCCTATCATACCGGCTACCAGAAGTGGATCATTCTCTATTTCCGCGATGTCAAGTACGGGTATGATATTGCCATGCGGACGGCCGATGAGATCACCGGGCCTTGGACCAATGCTACCTCGGTATGTACCGGCTGGGAGTATCCGCAGCTATACGGATCGTATATCCATCCGCTTTCGCTCACCGGGAATAAGCTTTATTTCCTGATGTCGATGTGGGTGCCCTATAATGTCTACATGATGAAAGCCGATATGCAACTGCTTAACTAAGGTTGCTATGCCGCTGCATCGCCGGCTGCACGTACATCAATTTTTCGACATTATGGTCGGTAAGAAGTCTTGTATGTCAATGTGTTTGGGTGCGGCCTGTCTCCGGGCTGGTCGTGCTCGACCCGGACGCTGACCGTGAAGAGGTAAGCCGGCCGGGATCACGGTCTCCGCGGCTCATGTCGGCGGAGGCAGGTGTCCGGATCGGCCATAAATATGCCGGGGTTCCCACGTAGGGGAGCCCCGGCTGTTTGTTGCGAGCCGGTTTAGCGGTTACGGTCGACGCTTGCGAGCCGGCTGGCGACGAATTGCTCGATATAGCCGGTCGTCGTGTCGATGCCGAGCGCCGACGAGTCGACCGACAGGTGGTAGGAGGCTGAGTCGCCCCAGGTCTTTCCGGTGTAATAGTTGTAGTAGGCCGCGCGGCTTTTGTCGGTCTTGCGGATCAGCTCCTCGGCCTTGCGTGGGCTCAGGTCCTGTAGCGTGGCGATCCGCCCGACGCGCACCTCCATCGGGGCGTGAACGAAGATGTTGACGCAACGCGGGTTCGCCCGCAGGATGTAGTCGGCCGTGCGGCCGACGATCACGCACGACTGCTCGGCGGCCAGCTGGCGGATCACCTCGGACTGGAAGCGGAAGAGGTTCTCACCCGACAGGGCGTTGCTCTGGAAGGCTCCTCCGCCCATCGTGAGAGCCACCGACAGGGCGTGCATAAGCGTGCCGGGCGTTCGCTCGTCGGCTTTCTCGAAGAACTCTTCGGTGACGCCGCTCTCTTTGGCGGCCAGCTTCATCAGCTCCTTGTCGTAGTAGCCGATGCCGAACCGGGCGGCCAGCTGCTTGCCGATTTCACGGCCGCCGCTGCCGAACTGCCGGCCGACGGCGATGACAAAGTTGGGATTCATCGGTTATCTGAGGATTGGTTAGTGGCGTTGTTCGTGTCGGACTGCATGTGCGAGCGGAATTTGCGGAGCTGCCGCGTGAGCATGACCGAAGCGACGACAATGGCCGCCGTGTCGGCCAGGGGCATGCTCATCCAGACTCCCGTGTCGCCGTATATGCGCGGCAGGATCAGCAGGAACGGGATGAGGAACAGCATCTGGCGGGTGAGCGACAGGAAGATGGCTTTCTTGGCCATGCCGATCGATTGGAAGAAGTTGGACGTGACGATCTGAAACCCGACCAGCGGGAACAGCAGCAGCACGATGCGCAGAGCCCTTGCCGCCAGCCCGATCAGCTCCTCGTTGTCGGTGAACAGGAAGGCGATCTGGCGCGGCATCAGCTCGCATAGCAGGAAGCCGGTGGTCGTTACGCTTACCCCTCAGATGATCGTATATTTGAGCACTTTGATAACGCGGTCGTACTTCTGGGCGCCGAAGTTGTACCCGGCGATGGGCTGCATGCCCTGGTTGAACCCGAAGACGATCATCACGAACAGCAACGCCACGCGGTTGACGATACCGTAAGCCCCGACGGCCATGTCGCCGCCGGTGAGCTGCAGTGCGCGGTTGATCAGGATCACGACGACGCTGGCACAGAGGTTCATCAGGAAGGGCGAGAGGCCGATGGCCAGGATGCCCTGCACGATCTGCTTCCTGAGGCGGAAAATGCCGCGTTTGAAGTGGATATAGTGCTTCGGGTTGCTGAAATGGATGATCTCGTATGTGAGCGCGACGGCCTGTGCGGCCAGCGTGGCCCATGCCGCGCCCCGGATACCCCAGCCCAGCGAGAAGATGAACAGCGCGTTGAGCAGGCAGTTGATGAGCACGGCCGAGAGCGTGGCGATCATGGCGCGGGCCGGGTAGCCCGATGCGCGGAGCATATCGTTCAGCCCGAGGTAGATATGGGTCATTACATTACCCATCAGGATCACCTGCATATAATCGCGGGCGTAGGGGAGGGTCTGGTCGCTGGCGCCGAAGATATAGAGGATCTTATCGAGGAACAGCAGGCCGATGACCGAGAAGAGCGCACCGATGATCGAGTTGAGCAGGATGACGTTGCCGATGATCCTCTCGGCGCTCTCGGTGTCCTTCTGTCCCATCTTGACCGAGAGGAGCGTCGAGGCACCGATGCCCACCAGCGAGCCGAATGCGGCGGCCATGTTCATCAACGGCAGCGTGAGTGCGAGCCCCGAGATGCCGAGCGGTCCGACGCCGCGTCCGATGAAGATGCTGTCGACCATGTTGTACATCGACGCGGCGGTCATCGCGATGATGGCCGGGATCGAGTACCGGGTCAGGAGTTTGGGGATGCTGTCGGTCCCGAGATAGGTGGGAATCGATTGTTCTGCCATAGGATATTCGGTTGGAACGGTATTTGCCGCCGTAGCGACACGGCAAAGGTAATGCATTTGGGATCAAAATGGCCGGGGCGGGTCGTCTATTCCTGTACGGGGGGCCGGAACCGGACAGAAATGAGCGTCATAACCGGCTTGTCCGGTGGATGTTGACGGCCTGGTGCGCCGAAAAATGCAGCCGGGGGTTGCGAATTAAAAAAATTATTCTCTATATTTGTCCCGTACACAAAGCAGAAAGTCAAGATGAATTTCGTATCGACGAATAATAACTTTTGGTGGTGGCGCTCTCAACCCGGTGGTCGTGAGTGCTGATTCTGTATGTATAGGTAAGAAGGATTAATTTCCCCAATATACTGCAAGGGCTGTCGGACTCACGACAGCCCTTCTTTTTTTCCGGTTCCGATCGTAAAACTAAAAACAGATAACGATGACTTACAATGTAGATGACAAAGGCTATTACGGCGAGTTCGGCGGAGCGTACATCCCCGAAGTCCTCTATTCGAACGTGGAGGCGCTCCGCGAGGCCTACCTGAAGATTATGAACGACGACTCGTTCAAGCGGGAGTTCCACAGCCTGCTGCGCGACTATGTGGGGCGCCCGTCGCCGCTTTATTTCGCACCGCGCCTTACGGAGAAGTACGGCGCCCGCATCTACCTCAAGCGCGAGGACCTCAATCACACCGGGGCGCACAAGATCAACAACACGATCGGCCAGATCCTGCTCGCCCGCCGGCTCGGCAAGACCCGTATCATCGCCGAGACGGGCGCCGGCCAGCACGGCGTGGCGGCCGCCACGGTCTGCGCGCTGATGAACATGGAGTGCGTCGTTTACATGGGCGAGACGGATGTGAAGCGCCAGAGGCTCAACGTACAGAAGATGGAGATGCTCGGCGCAAGGGTCGTGCCGGTGATGAGCGGCAATAAGACGCTCAAGGATGCGACCAACGAGGCGATCCGCGACTGGTGCTGCAACCCGACCGACACGTACTATATTATCGGTTCGGTTGTCGGTCCGCATCCCTATCCCGATATGGTGGCCCGCCTGCAATCGGTCATCAGCGAGGAGATCAGGAAGCAGCTCGCGGAGCATGAGGGGCGCGATTACCCCGACTACCTCATCGCTTGCGTGGGTGGGGGCAGCAACGCTGCGGGGACTTTCTACCACTATATGGACGACGAACGCGTGAAGCTCGTGGCAGCCGAGGCGGCCGGGCTGGGTGTCGACACCGAGGAGTCGGCGGCGACGATCCACCTCGGGCGCAAAGGGATCATCCACGGGGCGCGGACGCTGGTCATGCAGACCGCCGACGGGCAGATCACCGAGCCGTACTCGATCTCGGCCGGGCTCGACTATCCGGGTATCGGCCCGGTCCATGCCCATATGTCGTCCGTTGGACGCGAGGAGGTTCTGGCCGTTACGGATGACCAGGCTGTTGCCGCGGCGTTCGAGCTGACGCGGCTCGAAGGGATCATTCCGGCTCTCGAATCGGCCCATGCGCTGGCCGTGCTCGGGATCAAGCGGTTCCGTCCGGAAGATGTGGTCGTCGTGACGCTCTCGGGCAGGGGCGACAAGGATATGGACACCTATGTGGAACTTTTCAACCGGGAGAGGTGATGAAACGGATCAGGATCGAGGCCGTGAGCCGGACCTTTCTGGCCGACCTCCAGACCCCGGTGGGGATCTACCTCAAGATACGCGATATGTTCCCGTGCTCGGCGCTGCTCGAAAGCTCGGACTACCACTCGGGCGACAACAGCTACTCGTTCGTCGGCGTCGAACCGATGGGCCGGTTCGAGGTGAGCCGCGGTACGGTGACCGAGCGGTATCCGGGCGAGGCGCCCCGGACATACGCGCTGGAGGGCGAGCATGCGCTGGCCGATGCGCTCAACGCCTATATGGCCCGGTACGAAGTGGCGGGCGACGGGGCCCGGGTCAACGGCCTGTTCGGTTATACGTCGTACGACGCGGTGCGGTACTTCGAAAAGGTCGAGGTCACCGGGTCCGGCATCGACGAGGTGCCCGAGATGGTCTATATCATGTACCGCTACGTCATTGCCGTCAACCACCTGCGCAACGAGATGACCATCACCGAGAACTGCCTCTCGGGCGAGGCGTCCCGGATGGCCGAGTTGGTGAGCACGCTTGCGAGCCGTAACTTTCCGTCCTACGATTTCGCCGTATCGGACGAGGTCTGTTCGCCGATCAGCGACGAGGACTACCGGCAGATGGTGCGCGAGGGTATCGGCCACTGCCTGCGCGGCGACGTGTTCCAGATCGTACTCTCGCGCCGTTTCCGGCAGCGTTATACGGGCGACGACTTCAAGGTCTACCGCGCGCTGCGGGCGATCAACCCGTCGCCTTACCTATTCTACTTCGATTTCGGTTCGTACCGCATATTCGGTTCGTCGCCCGAGACGCACCTCAAGGTCGAGGGCGACGTGGCGACGATCGACCCGATCGCCGGGACGTTCCGCCGCACGGGCGACGACGCGCGCGACCACGAGCTGGCCGCACGGCTGCTCGACGACCCGAAGGAGAACGCCGAGCATGTGATGCTGGTCGACCTGGCGCGCAACGACCTGAGCCGCAATACGACCGGCGTGTACGTCAAGTCTTATAAGGAGATTCAGTTCTACTCGCACGTGATCCACATGGTGTCGCGCGTGTGCGGAACGGTGCCTGCGGGGACCAACCGCATCCGCCTGTTCGCCGACACGTTCCCGGCCGGAACACTTTCGGGCGCACCCAAGGTTCGGGCCATGCAGCTGATCGACGGTATCGAGCGCCATGCGCGAGGCGTCTACGGCGGCTGTATCGGCTATATCGGTTTCAACGGCGACCTGAACCAGGCTATCACGATCCGTACGTTCCTGAGCATCAACAATACGCTCAATTTCCAGGCCGGGGCGGGCATTGTCGCCCGGTCGCAGCCCGAGAGCGAGCTCCGTGAGGTCAACAACAAGCTGGAGGCGCTGCGCAAAGCGATCGAACTGGCCGGAACCCTTAAAAACTAAATGCGATGAAAGTACTTGTTTTCGATAACTACGACTCGTTCACTTACAATATCGTGCAGTTGCTGCACGAGGCGGGTTGCGCCGATGTCGACGTGGCGCGCAACGACCGGATCGCGCTCGACGAGGTCGGGGCGTACGATAAGATCGTGCTGTCGCCCGGGCCCGGGATACCGTCGGAAGCTGGGTTGCTGCTGCCGCTGATCCGGCGCTACGCCCCGACCAAGAGCCTGCTGGGGGTCTGTCTCGGCGAGCAGGCGATCGGCGAGGCGTTCGGGGCGCGGCTTGAGAACCTTGCGGATGTGTATCACGGTGTGGCTACGCCGGTACGGATCGTCGGTCCCGATCCGCTGTTCGAGGGGATCGGGCCGGAAATGGAGGTGGGGCGCTACCACTCGTGGATCGTCAGTCGCGAGGCGTTTCCCGCCGAGCTCCGGATCACGGCTGTCGACGAGGCGGGACAGGTGATGGCGCTGGCACACCGCACCTACGACGTGCGCGGCGTACAGTTCCATCCCGAGTCTGTCCTGACCCCGCAAGGGGTGCAATTGATCCGTAACTGGCTCAAGATATAACGGCCGGCCCAACCATATGGTCCCTCCGCAATTTCCCGATTCCTTTATCCTGAAAACGAACAACCATGAAAAATCTGCTATACCGGCTTTTCGAACACAACTACCTCGACCGCGATGAGGCGCGCGATGTGCTGATGCGCATGGCCCGCGGCGAGTACAACGAGAGCCAGATCGCCGCCTTCATCACCGTCTTTCTGATGCGCAGCATCACGATCGACGAGCTCTCGGGTTTCCGCGAGGCGCTCCTTGAGATGCGCGTGCCGGTCGACCTTGCGGGCTACGACGCCATCGACATTGTCGGTACGGGCGGCGACAACAAGAATACGTTCAATATCTCGACCGCGTCCTGCTTCGTGGTGGCCGGGGCGGGCTATCCGGTGGTCAAGCACGGTAACTACGGAGCCTCGTCGGTGAGCGGTGCGTCGAACGTGATGGAGGCCCACGGCGTGCGGTTCACGGCTGATCCCGACCGGTTGCGCCGCTCGCTCGACGGCTGTAACATGGCTTTCCTGCATGCCCAGTTCTTCAATCCGGCGCTCAAGGTGGTCGCCCCGGTACGCAAGGCGCTCGGCGTGCGGACCTTCTTCAATATGCTGGGCCCGCTGGTCAACCCGTCGATTCCGCGCCGCCAGATGCTCGGCGTCTACAGCCTCAAGCTCGGCCGGATGTACAATTACCTTTACCAGCAGACCGATGTGCGGTATGCCGTGGTCAACTCGCTCGACGGGTACGACGAGATCTCGCTCACGGCCGACTTCAAGCTCTACACCAACGACAGCGAGCGTATCTATACGCCCGAGGAGCTGGGGTTCGCCCGCTGCACCGAGGCCGACCTGTACGGCGGCGGAACGGTGGCCGAGGCGGCAGCCATTTTCGACCGCGTGTTACAGAATACGGCAACCGAGGCGCAGCGCAACGTGGTCGTCGCCAACGCGGCATTCGCCATCCGCACGCTCGATCCGGCGCTGCCGATCGACACCTGTATCGGCAAGGCGCACGAGTCTCTCGCGAGTGGGGCGGCGTTCCGCACACTGCAAAAATTCATCTCGCTAAACTCATAAGCTATGGATATTCTCGAAAAGATCATCGCCACCAAACGTGAGGAGCTGGCCCAGCTCCGTGCGGAACGGGCGTTTGCCGATACCGAGCGCGAGGCATTGGCCTGTAGGCGGCAGGCGATCTCGTTCAAAGGGGCCCTGCTGGCTTCATCGTCGGGGATCATCGCCGAATTCAAGCGCAGATCGCCTTCCCGGGGCTTTATCCATGAGGGCGCCGATGTCGCCCAGGTGACGTGCGGGTACGAACGGAGCGGGGCGGCCGCACTGTCGGTGCTCACCGACGAGCGGTATTTCGGGGGGGCGCTCGGCGACCTGCGGACGGCGCGGCAGGGGGTGTCGCTTCCGATCCTGCGCAAGGATTTCGTGATCGATCCGTACCAGATCTGCCAGGCGCGGATCGCCGGGGCCGACGCCATCCTGCTGATCGCCGCGGCGCTGAGTCCGAGGGATGTACGCGAGCTGGCGGCCTATGCACACAGCCTGTCTCTGGAGGTGTTGCTGGAGATCCACAATGCCGGCGAGCTGGACCATATCTGCCCGGAGGTCGATGTGGTCGGGGTCAATAACCGTAATCTCAAGACCTTTGTGACCGACGTGCGTGCGTCGCACGATCTGGCGGAGCGGATTCCGGCGGGTTTCGTGCGGATCTCCGAGAGCGGTATCTCCGATCCGGCGACCGTGCGCGGATTGCGCGATGCAGGTTTCCGGGGCTTCCTGATGGGCGAGAACTTTATGAAGCAATCCGATCCGGCTGCCGCGCTGGGTCAATTTATCGCAGCGTTATGAAGATCAAGGTATGCGGGATGCGCGATCCGCACAATATCGCCGAAGTGGCGGCCCTCGGGCCCGATTTCATGGGTTTTATCTTCTATCCCGGCTCGTCGCGCTATGCCGGGGGGCTCGATGCCCGCGCGGTGCGCCAGCTGCCGTGGTCGATCGGGCGGGTAGGGGTCTTCGTCAACGAGGAGCCCGAGACGATCCGTGACGTGGTGATGCATTACCGGCTCGACTGCGTGCAATTGCACGGATATGAGACGCCCGAGTTCTGTCGGGCGATCGGACGGACGATCCCGGTGATCAAAGCGTTCAGCATTTCGTCGGCGGCCGATGTCAACCGTGCGCTGGCCTACGACGACGTTTGCCGGGCGTTGCTGTTCGACACGAAGACCCCGCAGTTCGGCGGGTCGGGCCGGCAGTTCGACTGGAGGCTGCTCGATGCCTACCGGGGTGCGACGCCGGTGCTGCTCAGCGGCGGGATCGGCCCCGACGATACGGCGCGCGTGCGGGAGATGGACCGTGCGGGGGTGTTCGCCGTCGATCTCAACAGCCGTTTCGAGACGGCTCCCGGCCTGAAAGACGCAGCGCTGCTGCAACAGTTTATGGTAACATTAAAAGCACAATAAGATGAATCGCATTGCAAAACTTTTCGAAACGAAGAAGGACGGTATCCTCTCCGTCTATTTTACGGCCGGATATCCGGCCCCGGACGACACGGTCCCGGTCATCCGCGAGCTTGCGGCGCAGGGTGTCGATATGATCGAGGTAGGTATGCCGTTCTCCGATCCGATGGCTGACGGACCTACGATCCAGCACAGCGGTACGGTGGCCTTGCGTGGCGGCATGACGCTCGGTAAGCTGTTTGAGCAGCTGAAGGATATCCGCCGCGACGTGGAGATTCCGCTCGTGATGATGGGCTATCTCAACCCGGTCATGCAGTTCGGCGTCGAGAACTTCTGCCGTGCATGTGTTGCAGTGGGTATCGACGGGATCATCATTCCCGATCTGCCGTTCGACGACTACCTGCGCGACTATAAGCCGCTTGGCGAGAAGTACGGGCTGAACTTCATCATGCTTATCACGCCCAAGACCTCCGCAGAGCGCGTGCGCCTGATCGACGAGCATACGGACGGATTTATTTACATGGTTTCGACCGCTTCGACCACCGGGGCCAGGGACCGCTTTTCGGATGAGACGCTCGACTATTTCCGTCAGGTCGACGCGATGGGGTTGCGTAACCCGCGCCTGATCGGGTTCGGCATCTCGAACCCGGCGACGTTCGAAGCGGCGCAGGCCAATGCCTCTGGGGCGATCATCGGCAGCCACTTTATCAGGCTGCTCGGCTCGTCGGCCAGTGTCCGGGAGGCCGTGACGAAGCTTGTCTGCTCGCTGAAAGGGGAATAGCAGATCGTTTTTACTTCTGTTGTCTTGGTACAAAACAGGGCCTGTGCGGCCTGTCGTGACCCGCTGTGCCGCTCGGTCGCCTGAGCCGCACCACTCGCTTCGCTCGGATAGCGTGCGTCTCCGGGCGGCGCCTTGCGCGGAGCGGGTGCCCACGCCGGCCGCAGGGCCAGAACTCCTGTCGATAGGCCTTTAGACTGTTTTTTTATGGCAATGCATGTAACGTAGCTGCCCGGGATAGGGCATATGGGGGAAATACGATGTTTTTCCTGTCCCCGAACCGGGCGTTGGTCGGATTAGTATGGAATTTGTATGAAACGTACGAAACAGAACTGACGGAATATGACGAAAGAACCGATGCGCGGGTGGTCCGAAAGCGTGTGCTGCCACCGCGACGGCGACTGCCTTGAGGTTGTCTGGGACGGCTCAGACGGTATTGAGACCGAGGTGTATTATACGACCCGTCCTGAGATCGACGGGACCGAGAAATTCCTCTGCCGGGGAACCGACGGGAGCGCCTGCCTTTGTATCCAACTGGGTGGTGAACGGGTATACTTTATCCTGAGGCGGGAAGGCTACGCGCCGGTGATGGTCGCCGAGCGGCTGGTCGTGCTCGAAGGGGCGTGTAATTTCCGCGATCTGGGTGGTTACCGGAGTAGCGACGGGCGCCGTGTGAAGTGGGGGCGTCTCTACCGGGCGGGCAGCCTTTCCGGGCTGACTCCGGCCGATGTGCGCCACATCGGGGCGCTACGGCTGAAGACGGTCCTCGACTACCGTTCGCCGGGCGAGGCGGAGCGCCATCCCGACCGTCCGATCCCCGGGGTCCGCTACCTGGCCGTTCCGGCTGTGTCGGGCGATTACGCCATCGACATGAGTGCTGAGAACCTGATGCGGAAGCTGCCCGAACTGCAAAAGATGGGCGATCCGGCCGTACTGGTCGGGCAGGGCTATGCCCGGCTGGTGTTCGGCAACGCCGCTTACCGCGAGATGTTCGCACTGATGAGGGCCGGGGTCGGGGTGCCGTTCGTCCAGCATTGCACCTCGGGTAAGGACCGGACCGGGTTGGGTGCGGCGCTGCTGTTGTTGATGCTGGGCGTGCCGGAGGAGACGGTGCGGGCCGACTACATGGCCAGTAACCGCTATATCGCCGGTTGCGCCACCCGGATGCCGGACAAGTCGGCATCGGTGTCCGACCCGACGCTGCGTGCCGCGCTGCACGACCTGATGACGCGGGTCCACGAGCGGTACCTGGATACGGCGATCGGCGCGATCCGGGGAAAGTACGACTCGTTCGAGGCGTTCTTTGCCGCTGAGTATGGCCTCACCGCCGCAGACCAGGCTGCTTTGCGCGACCGGTATCTGGAGTAACGGCGGAGCGCTCGGGCCAGGTTGCGGTAGTGGCGGGGAGCAACCGTTGCGTCGTACTGTCCGATCCGGGTGCGCCGGTTGCCGGAGGTTATGCGCTTTGCGGCCGGGGTCGCGGGCGTCCGATCTTCCCGGCGGGATACCGAAGCTTCATGTGCCGCATTTCCGAAGCGCCGTTTGTCGGGAGGTTTGACAGGCATATGCGGCCTGAGGGCCGGCGCAGCCGGATCGCCGCATGGCTGAGAATAGCTGAAAGCCCTGTGCTGGTTTTGCACAGGGCTTTTTGTGCGAGGTGAATGGCTGTTAGCGGATCGTGCTGCCGTAGACTTCGATATCGCCGATCCGGGCTACGCCGTCGGGGCCCGCACGGTCGATCAGCAGCCGGAAATAACGGGCCTCGACCGGCGCGAAATCGACATCGGTCACGCTGGCCGTATTACCGAACTGGTAATCGACTTCCGTCCATTCGTTCCCGTCGCTGCTCACCTCGGCGCGGAAAGTCCGCGTGTTGGCGGCCGGGTCGCTGCCGTCGGCGCCCGCATGGCGTACCACATAGCGGCTGAGCCGGTACGGGGCGCCGAAATCGAGCTCGATCCAGTGCGGGGTCTCCCCCTCGGCGGTCCATTGGCGGTCGGGGGCCGGCGACCCGTCGATCGCGTTGGCGGCCGGGGTCGGCGAGGGGCTTGATGTGGCTCGGGTCCGGGCGGAGAGGGCGAGGTTGAAGTCCATGCCGTGTGCCTCGTTGTAGAGTGCGAAGAAGTGGTCGCCCCGGCAGATGACGATATTTCCGGGTGAGAGCTTCTCAAGCATTTCGTACAGGTGGACGATGTTCTCGGGGCCCATTTTCCAGGATACGCCCTGGGCCGAGAGGAAGAGAGGGCGCGTACCGTCGAAACGCTCGATCTGCTCTTTCCATTCGGCAAAGATGTGCTCGACGTTGTCGCTGTAACAGGGCTGGTTGGGGATGAAGGCGAGGCGGTTCTGCTTGGTGACGGTGGTGAGCGGCTCGCGCATCTTCCAGTCCTCCTGCGTGATCCCGTACAGGTATCGGCAGTTGTCGGCGTAGGCGTCCATCTGCTGCTCGTTGACCTCGTCCCAGACGGTGATCACGCGCAGGCCGCTCTTTTCGAGATATTGTTGCGAGAGTCGCGTGTAGGGTTCGATCACGCTGCGCTCTGTCGTGTGCCATTTCTTGTTATGTACGTCGTAGATCAGCGCGTATCCCATGCCCGAGGGACCCGAGGCGAAAAAGTCGTTGGGGGTGGCGGTCCGGTAATAGTAGTTGAGCAGGCCCGGGCCGAAGTCGGCCAGCCCCGGACTGATCGTCCAGTTGATCGGGATGATGCCGCGCTTGGGGTCGTCCCACAGCTCGGACATCGCGTGCTGGCAGTACTGCACGTTGTCGCCGTCGCTCAGGAAGACGGCGATGTAGATCTTGTTGTCGAGCTCCGGTTTCTTCGGCACGGGCGGCAGGTCGATCCGGTGGCTCATGCCGGCGTAGACGGTCGCATTGTCGAAGAAGTCGGACGGGATGGTCGAGATGCCGAAGGCCGTTCCCGCGCCGATGCCCGAGCGCTCCTCGGCCCACCAGCCGATCATGATGCTGCGGCCCGGCGTCATGTCGCCGAGGAACTTGTTGAGCACGGCGTGTTCCTCCTCGTTGCGCGGGTCGAGCCAGACGACCGCGGCTCCGGTGGCGACGGCCATGTCGCGGATATAGGCGGCGTCGCGGTGGTTGAGCGTGACCAATACACGGTGGGTGCAGGCCGGCCAGTAGCGTTCGTAGAGATGGTTGTAGATCTCGACCGGGGTGGTGAGCTCCAGCGTGGTGAGGTCCTCGACCACGGGCAGGTCGATCCCGGCTTCGGCGAGCGCCGCCTGTTCGCGCGGTGTGGCGGGCAGCGCGTTGCGCAGGCCTGCGAGCGTGGTGGCCAGGTTGCGGTAGTGCGGGCTACGCACCGTGTCGTAGAGGATGAGCCCCTCGATCTCGTTCTGGTATTTACCCACCAGCTGCCACCGGTCGGCGGCGGGATATTCGTAGACGAGCAGTCCGAGGTTGTCGGGCCATTTGTATTTACCCTCGCGGGTGTCGCGTAGCAGGATAATACGTGGCTGTGTACGGTTCACCAGGCCCTGGAGCGCTGCGAACAGGGCGATCTCGGAGTTCGGCATCTCTTGCTGCGAGATGTGGAGGCCGTCGAGCGGATCGGCCGGGGTGCTGAAGTGGGGCAGTGCCTGCCCGTCGGGCCATGCCATGCCGCCGGCCGGCGTTTCGAGCGCGGGCCACGGGATATGGCGGTTGGTTCCCGGCTGGGCCACGGCCGGAAGGGTGATCGCGGCGAGTGCGGCAGCGAGTGCGATGGTGCGCAGCGTGTGTCTGAAAGATGTGTGCGGTGACATATGCGGATGGTTTTGACGACAGTTGTACACGGGTGACAGACATACCTCTTGCTTCGAAGCGCCGGGAAACGGTCCGGCGACCGCTTGCGGGAGGACATCTCCTTATAAAGACAAAGATACACTTTTGGCCGGAACGACAATAGGGCGCGGGCCGTTTCCGCATCATCTTTTGCTCCAGATGCGGGTGTTCATGTTGAGCTCGTCGACGATCGCCGTGAGGTTGAGGATCGAGAGGATGTCGCGCTGGAGGGCCTTGTGGCTCGTGATGCTGCGCCAGACGCTGGCTTCATAATGGTCGGTGCCGGAGGGGATCGCCACGACGATCAGCGAGCGTGTGAAGCTGACGCGCAGCCCGCGCCCATACTTGTCGCTGAGCGCGACGAGCCGTTCCATCAGCGATGGGGAGAGGATGTAGCGGGCCTCGACCTGATCGGTCGAGCGGATGTCGAACCGCTTCATGAATTCGGGATTTTCGAGCTTCACCCGGTCGCTGCCCCCGAACAGCGCGCCGAGCGGGCCCCGGGGCGTGAGCGTGGTTCGGCCCCGGAAGTCCTTGTTGAAGTCGGCGATGAACAGGAAGCCGCGGAAGATGTCCTGCCAGCGGGTTTGCGTGCCGTTCTTGGTGTGGGTGACGATCTTCTCTTCGGCCTGGACCTCGGAGAATTGGAATTTCGTGAGGCCGATCGTGCCGGCGATCATATCTTCGCTGCTGTATCGGTCGGGCGTGCGGAACAGGTCGCTGCCGGCGAACATCGCGTAGGGGATGCCCTCGTCCGGGCTGTATGTAGCGCCGGGGCAGATGCGCGCGACGATCTCGGGCATGATGGCTGTTTTATAGTAGCCGGTCAGCCGCGACGACCGGATGCCGGCGACGACGGCGATGACGATGCCTGCGCCGGTCAGCGCGCAGAGGCCGTATATCAGCAGGTCGTCGAACAGCAGGCTTCCGGCGGCGGCGACGGCGACCAGCGCGAGGCTGGTGCGCACGACCTGGCGGCGGTAGGTGGCGCGCTGCGCCTCGAAAGCCTCGCACTGGGGCCTGACGGCGGCGTGCAGCTTCTCGACCAGTTCGTCGGACATGGCGGCCGGTTAGTTGTCGAACATCTTTTTCAGGTCGGGCGTTGCGCGCTCCTCCTGCGGGATCTCCAGCACCTTGCGCGGGCCGAAGCCGAATAGTCCTGCGATGAGCGACGAGGGGAACGTCTGCGCGCTGTTGTTGTATTCGGTGACTGCGGCGTTATAGGTGCGGCGGGCGGCTGAGAGCTGCTCTTCGGTCTCGTTCAGCGTGCGTTGCAGCTGCAGGAAGTTCTCCGATGCCTTCAGGTCGGGGTAGTTCTCGGCCAGCGCGAAGAAGCTGCGCGCGGCGGCGGTGAACTCGCGGTCGAAGCCGGCCTTGGCGGTCGGGTCGAGTTCCTGATAGCCCTTACCGGCCCGCAGCCCGGTGAGCTGCGTGAGGGTCTGCGACTCGTGTGCGGCGTAGCGCTTGACGGTCTCGACGAGGTTGGGGAGCAGGTCGTAGCGTTTTTTGAGCATGGCGTCGATGGCGCCGAACGCATTGTCGATCTGGTTGCGGTTACGTACCAGCCGGTTGTAGATCGTGACCGGGATGACGATCACGATCAGCGCGGCAAGCAGAATAAGAATAATGGATAGGTCCATGGGACGGGGTTTGTGTTTTTTGCCGGTTACCTTTTATCTTTGTGGCGGCAACCGTTAACAAATATACCGAGCCTGCTGCGGAAAAGCAAATTTGGCGTGAAATTGGTAGGTATGCCGGGTGCCCGGCGTGTATGAGCGGCCGGCGGGTTGCGGGCGACGCCCCTGCCCGCGGTTTCCGGGTAACGACAGGTCAGAGACGACAGATGAAAAAGGTGTTCCGTTACATACTGCGCGTGCTTGCCGTGCTGGTGGTTCTGTTGCTGCTTCTTCCGTTTGTGCTGTATATTCCGTTCGTACAGGATTTTGCCAAGCGTAAGGCCGAGCAGTTCGTGGCTGCGAAGACCGATATGCGCCTTGCGGTCGGGCGGATAAGGCTCGGTTTTCCGCTCCATCTGCGGCTCGACCGGGCGCTCATGGCCCATGCCGGGGGCGATACGCTGGCCTACTGCGGCGCGTTGCGCCTCGACGTGGCTTTCTGGCCGCTGTTGCACGGCCAGATCGATCTGCAGAGGCTGGCGCTGAGCGATGTGGTGGCCGATTACGCGGATACGGTGTCGCAGTTCGGCCTGAAGGCCCGGCTGGGGTCGCTGATCCTTCAGGCCGACGCCGTTGACCTGAAACGGCAGACAGCCCGCGTGCCGCTTCTCAAACTTGCGGATGGCGATGTCTCGCTTTCGCTGGGGCTTTCCGCCCCCGATACATTACCACAGAACGATACGGTGCCGCTGCGTTGGCGCTTTGACGTCGAGAGGCTGCAGCTTTCGTCGATCGGCTTTGCCATGGCGATGGCCGACCCGGCGATGAAGCTCGACGTGGCGCTCGATGACGGGCGGCTCACCGGCGCTACGGTCGACCTGGGACTTCAGGACGTGGTGGTCGACCGCGTGATGCTCGGCGGCGGGCGCTACTCGTTCCTGACCGATACGGCGAGCCATGCTGAGGCCCCGGAGACTGCGCCCGATTCGTCGGGGGTGACATCGGCACCCTGGACCGTCCGGGTGGGGCAGGTGCGGCTCAGGGACAACGCGGCGGTCTACGGCTCGCTGTGGGGTGAGCCGAAGCCGGGGTTCGATCCGTCTCATATCGAGGTGACGGGCCTCAACCTCACGGTCGACTCGGTCTGGAACCGGGGGAGCGAGGTCTCTGCCCGGATCGCCCGGCTTTCGCTTCGCGAGCGGAGCGGGCTCGAGATACGCTCGCTTAGCGGCGGCGTGGTGATGGACAGCGTGCGTGTCGCACTGACCGGTCTGCATCTCGAGACGGCGGCGTCGAGCGTACAGGCCGACCTTACGGCCGGAGCGGGGATTCTCCGTATGGAACAGGACGCTCCGCTCGATGCCGACCTGCGGGTCTCGTTGGCGTCGTCCGATCTGTTGCTGGCCTTTCCGGTCGATGATCCCGTGTTGCGGCATGCGGTTGCCGGCAAGTCGCTTGCGCTCGATGCGCGGGTCGACGGGTCGCTTGCGCAGCTTTACCTGCGCAGGGTGCAGCTCGGGATGCCGGGCTACATCGCGCTGCTCGCGCAGGGCAACCTGCAATCGGTGATGAGCCCGGATAGGCTCGCTGGGGCGGTGAAGCTGCACGGCACGTTCGACCGGCTCGGCTTCCTGACCTCCTTGCTGCCCGATACGGCTCTGCGGCATCGGCTGCGGATACCGGACCACCTTGCGCTTGACGGGCAGGTTCAGGCCCGCGGGGGTGCGCTGGCGCCCAGCGTCGCTCTCACGGTGGGGCGGCAGGCGCGCCCTCAACTGACGCTTTCGGGCCGGTTCGATCCCCACCGGCAGGCTTATGCTGCCGACCTCGTGTGCGACAGCTTCCCGGTCCGCGACTTTCTGCCGCTCGACTCCCTGGGTCTCGTGACGCTCTCGCTCAAGGTCGGGGGTACGGGTTTCGATCCGTTCGCCGAGGCCATGCAGGCCGAGGCGGGGTTCGCGCTCGACCGTTTCGATTATAAGGGCTATATGTACGACAGCATACGGGTCGATGTGTCGCTGGCCGACCACGACCTGCAGGGACGCCTGACCGGCCTCGGCCGGGCGCTCGATTTCGATCTCGGCCTTACGGGGCGTCTGACGCGCGAGCAGCAGCAGGCGGCATTGCGCGGGCGCATTGCGATGGTCGATCTGTACGCGCTGCACCTGTCTCCCGACAAGGTTCGCGCCGGGCTGACGCTCGATGTGAAGGCCTCGGCAGCCGACAGTGGCCGCTACGGGCTCAATGCCGTGTTCGACAGTATTCGGATCGAGGACCGCTGGCATGTGCACAATATCCAGCGCACGGCCGTCACGGCCGAAACGGGGCTGCGATCGGTGCAGGCTGCGGTGCGCTCGGGCGACCTGGCGCTCGATTTTCACGCTCCGGTGCCGGTCGATACGCTGGCTGCGGGTTTCTCGCAGGTCGCGGTGCTGGCCGCCGGGCAGATCGCGCGGGGCGACCTGGCGATGGCCGAGATCGGGGCCGGGATCCCCCCGTTCGACCTGCGGGTCTCGGCGGGCTTGCGCAATGCGGTCAACGATTTCCTGCGCGTGCGCGATATGGCGTTCGGCAGTCTCACGGTCGATGCCACTTCGAAGCCGGGCCGTCCGTTCTCGATGAAGATGCTGGTCAACCGGCTGGCCACGCAGGGCATGATCCTCGATACGGTGTCGGCCGGCGTGGTCCAGCAGAACGACCGCCTCAGCTTCTACCTGCGGCTGGCCGATAACGACGGCACGCAGCAGAACAACATGGCGCTCATCGCGCTGGGGGGCTACGTCGAGGGGCACGAGGCGCTGCTCCGTTTCCTGCAGCGCAACCAGGCACGCGAGACGGGCTTCAACTTCGGCCTGCGGGCATCGCTGGCCGACAGCGCCGTGACGGTGACGATGATCCCCGAGCACCCTATCCTCGGGTTCGAGCCCTGGACGGTCAATAAGGACAACTACTTCACGTATCGCTTCGATCAGGAGATGTTTGCCGATATACGGCTCGAGGCCGGGGGGCAGCGCTTCCATGTCGGGTCGGTCACGCTCCGCGACAGCGGCCACAACGGTGTCCGGCTCGATATTGCGGGGATCGACATCGGCAAGACGCTGGCACTGTTGCCCGGGGCTCCCCAGCTCGGCGGCGTGCTCGATGTGGACGTGTCGGCGGCGCTCCACGGCGGCCTGGTCGATGCCGAGGGTCAGGTCGGGGTCAGGGGGTTGCAGTATGACGGCAGCCGGGTCGGCGATCTCGGGCTCGACCTGATGTACCGCATGGATACGATGCTCGGCCAGGTGGTCGACCTTCGTATGCTGGTCAACAGGCAGGAGGCGCTGACCGTCAGGGGCAACTATCATCCCGGCAGCGAGCAGGAGCTCGATATGGCGGTGGCGCTGCCGGCGCTGCCGCTGGCTGTGGCCAATGCGTTTCTCCCGCCCGATATGGGGCGGTTGCAGGGTGCGCTGAAGGGGCATGTCGCGGCGACCGGGACGCCGTCGGCGCTCAGGCTCGACGGCGAGCTGCAATTCGACACGACCCGCTTCTACGTGCCGATGATCGGTACCGGCTTCGACCTGTCGTCCGAGCGGATCACGATCGACAGCAGTCGCGTGCATTTCAATAAGTTCGCGATCACCGGGCCCAACCGGAAGCCGCTCACGATCGACGGTACGGTCGATATGTCTGATTTCGCGGCGATCGTGGCCGACCTGGCCGTCGCGGCGACCGACTTCCAGGTGATCAATGTGCCGCGCAACCGTCAGTCGATGGTCTACGGCAAGGCCAATATCGACCTCGGGGCCACGGCGCGGGGGCCGATCGACGAGTTGGTGGTCCGGGGCCATGTCAACCTGCTGGGCGGCACCGAGGTCAACTATGTGATGCGCGACTCGCCGCTCGACGTGAAGGAGAAACCGCAGAACCTCGTGACCTTCGTGTCGTTCGCCGACACGGCCGACCTGCTGTTGCCGCCGCGTCCGCCCGCGGTCAATATCGGGGGGATGGATATGCTGATGAACGTCGATATCAACCCGGCGGTCAAGATGGCCGTACTGCTCTCGGAGGACGGCAAGAACCGGATCGACCTGCAGGGCGGCGGCAACCTGACCTACTCGATGAACCCGCTGGGCGATACCCGTTTTTCGGGGCGTTATGAGCTGACGGGCGGTACGGTGCGCTACAATCCGCCGGTGATCTCGCAGAAGAACTTCAAGATCACGAGTGGCAGCTATGTCGAGTGGCTGGGCGACATTGCCGATCCGCGGCTCAATATCACGGCTGTCGAGACGGTGCGCACGACCGTGCAGACCGACGAGCAGAACAGCCGCCAGGTGAGTTTCGATATCACGATCGTGATCCGCAACACGCTTGAGGACTTGTCGATCATGTTCGATCTCTCGGCTCCGCAGGACCTTACGATCCAGAACGAGCTCTCGTCGCTCACGGCCGAGCAGCGCTCGACCCAGGCTATGGCGCTGTTGGTCTACAATACCTACACGGGTCCCGGCACCACGGCCAAGGCCAATAAGAACAACCCGCTCAACTCGTTCATCGAGAAGGAGCTCAACCAGTGGGCCCAGAACAACCTCAAGGGGGTCGACCTGAGCTTCGGGATCGACACCTACGACGAGATGACGGCCAGCGGCCAGAGTCAGCGCACCGACTATTCGTACAAGCTCTCCAAGAGCCTGTTCAACGACCGGGTGCGCGCGGTGATCGGCGGCAGCTTCAGCAGCGACGCCGACCCGACCGAGAACCTCAAGGAGAACCTGGTTGACGATATTTCGCTCGAGTATATGCTTACCAAGCGCGACAATATGTTTATCAAGGTGTTCCGGCATACGGGCTACGAGAGTATCCTCGAAGGCGAGGTGACCGAAACGGGCGTCGGCTTCGTCGTCCGCAAGAAGATGCTTAAACTGGGCGAGCTGTTCCGCCTCACGAGGCCCAAGGAGGTGCGGGAGCTGAAGAAAGAGAAGCGCGCGCAGCGCAGGGCGGCGAAACGGCAGGCCGCGCAGCCGGCCGTCCTGGTCCCCGAAACTACAAGCCAATCTGAAGATGAGTAATCGAACGAAATATCGTATCATGGGCGTCTGCGGCCGGAAGCGCTGCCGCAGGGGAACGGTGTGCCGCAGCCTGCCGCTGCTGGCCGTGGCGGCGGTGGCCCTGCTGGCCTCCTGCTCGACCACGAGCCGCCTGCAGTCGGACGAGCAGTTGTATACGGGCGTCAGGAAGATCCGGATCGAAGGCGACTCGGGCGTTGTCGTCTCGGGGGCCGCCGAGTCGGCTGCGCGGTCGCCGCTCTCGGTCAAGCCCAACAACCCGCTGTTCAGCCCCTATGTCCGCACACCGTTCCCGGTGGGCCTCTGGGTCTATAACCATTTCTATACGCCCAAAGAGAAAGGCTTCAAGTACTGGATCTATAAGAAGCTGGCCAAGGACCCGGTGCTCGTTTCGCAGGTCCAGCCCGACGTGCGCAGCAAGGTCGTGGTCGATATCCTGGGCAATTACGGCTACTTCAGCTCGTCGGCCGGTTATGAGCTGCTGCCCTCGAAGCGCAACCCGAAAAAGGCGCGTATCAGCTATGACGTGCGGGTCGCCCCGCCCTTCTTTTACAGCCGGATCGCCTACCCGCAGGAGGAGGGCGAGCTGGGCGAGCTGATCGACAGCCTGCGGCAGACCTCGCTGCTGCGCGTGGGTGCGCAGTACAACCTCGATACGCTTTCGGCCGAGCGCTCGCGCATCACCGATACGTTCCGCAGCCGGGGCTACTATTATTTCCGGCCCGAGTACCTGGCCTATGAGGCCGATACGACGCAGGAGCGCCGTCGGGTCGACCTTCGGCTCGCGCTGCGCGAGGGGGTGCCTCCGCGCGCGCTCGACGTTTATTCGGTCGGTAAGGTGAGCGTGTCGTTACAGAGCGTGCGGCCCGGCGAGCCCGATACGATCGATGTGCGCGGGATGCGGGTCGCCTACCAGAAGCCGCTGCGTATCCGCCCGGCCGTGCTGGCTCGTCTGGTCGATCTTCACGAAGGGCAACTGTTCACTGTCGAGGCGCAGAACCGGACGCAGAACAACCTGGGCCGGCTGGGTATTTTCCGCTCGGTCAATCTCAATGTGACGCCGCTCGACTCGGTGGGGCGGGCCGATACGCTCGACGTCTGCGTTGAGGCGGCGTTCGATATGCCGCTCGAATCTAACCTCGAGGTCGACGTCTCGTCCAAGTCGAACAGCTATGCGGGGCCAGGTATTATCTTCGGCGTGACGCACCGCAACCTGTTCCGCGGCGGCGAGGTCTTCACCGTGAAGGCCAACGGCTCGTACGAGTGGCAGACGGGCAGCCGCAAGGACGGTGTCAAGTCGTCGTTGCTCAACTCTTACGAGCTGGGGCTGAATGCCACGCTGGCTGTCCCTCGGCTGATCCCGCACCTGCTCGGGCGTAATCCGAAATATCCGGCCAAGACCAATTTCCAGTTGGGTGCCGACCTGATGAACCGTCCCCGGTTCTTCCATATGATCTCGTTCAGCGGATCGGCGGGTTGGGACTTTCAGACCTCGCCTTACAGCTACCACTCGCTGACCGTCTTTAAGCTGACCTACAACAACCTGCTGAGCACTTCGGCCTCGTTCGACGAGACGATGGCCCAGAACCCGGCCATTGCGCTGAGCTTCAAGGATCAGTTCATCCCGATGATCGGCTATACCTATACGTTCGACAAGAGCTACGGTGGCGGCCGCAACCGGTTGTTCTGGCAGAACACGGCCACGCAGGCCGGCAATATCCTCTCGGGGGCGATGGAGCTGTTCCGGCATAAGGAGCCCAAGCAACTGTTCGGCAACGAGTTCTCCCAGTTCGTCAAGGGGATATCCGAGATCAAATGGTACCGCCGTATCGGGCAGAACAATACGCTGGCCACGCGTTTCCTGATCGGTGCCGGATGCGCTTACGGCAATTCGAAGGTGATGCCCTACAGCGAGCAGTTCTACATCGGCGGCGCCAACAGTATCCGGGCTTTCACGATCCGCTCGCTCGGGCCGGGCAGCTACCGTCCGCCCGAGGGCGACCGTAACGGCTACTTCGACCAGACGGGCGACTTCAAGCTCGAGGCCAATGTCGAGTTCCGTTTCAAGATCATCAGCCGGCTGAGCGGCGCCGTGTTCCTCGATGCGGGCAACATCTGGCTGCTGCGCCCCGATCCGGCGCGTCCCGGCGGCCTGCTCACGTGGCGCGGGCTGCCGCGCGAGATCGCGCTCGGTACCGGTGTCGGGCTCCGCGTCGATATCAGCGTGCTGGTGCTGCGCGCCGACCTCGGTATCGGCCTGCACACGCCGTATCCCAATCCCGAGAAGCGGGGATACTATAATATAAGTAGTTTTAAGGACGGACTGGGACTCCACATTGCCATCGGCTATCCGTTCTAACGGCTAAATCGCTACCTTTGCGGCGGAATAAACGACGAAGAGATGACACGATTGGTAATTTTCGACCTTGACGGTACGTTGCTCAATACGATCGACGACCTGGCGACAGCCACCAATTGGGCGCTCGAGCGCCAGGGCTATCCGACGCACGAGCTGGCTGCCTATCCGTTCTTTGTCGGCAACGGGGTGGCCAGGCTGCTCGAGCGGGCACTCCCCGATGGGGCACGCACGCCGGAGAACGTCGCCGCGCTGCGCCGCGATTTCGTGGACTATTACGATGCGCATGGCACCGACCTGACACGGCCCTATCCGGGAATCCCGGAGCTGATCGCGGTCTTGCGGGAGCGGGGCGTGATGCTGGCTGTGGCGTCGAACAAGTATCAGGAGGCGACGGCGAGGCTGATCGGGCGCTATTTTCCCGCGACGTTCCGCATCGTGCTTGGACAGCGTGAGGGTGTGGCGCCCAAGCCCGATCCGTCGGTCATCTGGGATATCCTGGCTGCGACCGGAGTGGCGAAAGGCGAGATACTCTATGTGGGCGATTCGGGAGTCGATATGCAGACGGCGGCCAATGCGGGGCTCGCTTCGGTGGGTGTGACGTGGGGTTTCCGTCCCCGGGCCGAGCTTGAGGAGAACGGCGCGATGTTCCTGATCGACCGGCCCGAGCAACTGCTCACCCTGTTATAGTTTCGGCGTGCAACGTGTGAAAATCAAGTGTGATGCGCCGAATCTCAGGGTTCGGCGTATTACGCTTACCGGAATTTGTTGGCGGATATGAGAATGGCATGGCCGCATACCACGCAGGGGCGCTACCGTATGGCAGTGGGGGCCTTCTATCTCCTCCAGGGGCTGGTGTTCGCCAGTTGGGCCAGTCGCATTCCCGACGTTAAGGCGGCGCTGCACCTGAGCGACGCCGCCTTGGGCAGCGTGCTGTTCGCCATACCGATCGGGCAGCTCTGCGCGCTCACGCTTTCGGGCTACCTCGTCACGCGCTTCGGCAGCCGGCGGATGCTGACCATCGCCGCGGTCTTCTATCCGGCGTTCCTCGTGCTGCTCGGAACGGCTACGACCCCGTGGCACCTGGCGGTCGGACTGTTCTTTTTCGGGATGTCGGCCAACCTGTGCAATATCTCGGTCAATACGCAGGGAGTAGGGGTCGAGCGGCTCTGCCGGCGCAGCATCATGGCGACGTTCCACGGGCTGTGGAGCCTTGCGGGCTTTATCGGCGGGCTCGTCAGTACGTGGATGGTCGCGAGCGACGTGGCACCGCTGCCCCATTTCTGCGCGATTTTCGTCGTGGCGATGAGCATTCTTCTTGTGTCGTGCCGCTCGCTCCTGCCGCGGGATTTCCGTCCTGTGCAGGCCGGGCCGGATACGAAGGGGCGCGTTTTCGTCAGGCCCGACCGCTATATCGTGCTGCTGGGCCTGATCGCTTTCGGCAGCATGGTCTGCGAGGGTACGATGTTCGACTGGAGCGCGGTCTATTTCGAGCAGGTGATCGATCCGCCCAAAGAGCTGATCCGCCTGGGCTATATTGCAGGTATGTGCACGATGGCCGGAGGCCGTTTCCTGGCCGACCGGCTGGTGACGCGTTTCGGGGTGATCCGCGTGCTCAGGACCAGCGGTATCCTGATCGCTTCGGGCTTCCTGACCGCTGTGCTGCTGCCGCACCTGGCGACCGCCACGTTCGGGTTCCTGCTGGTCGGGCTCGGCGTTTCGTCGGTCGTGCCGCTCAGTTACAGCATGGCCGGGCGGTCGCGCGCGATGCCTCCCGGCCTGGCACTCACGGCCGTGTCGTCGATCGGCTTCCTCGGTTTCCTGATGGGGCCTCCGATGATCGGCTATGTGGCGCATGCGCTCAACCTGCGCTGGGCGTTCGCGCTGATCGCCTGCCTCGGGCTGATGACCACGATCGTCGCCCGGCGCCTCCGGCCGATGATCGGAGGTGAGGCGATGCGGAATGGCAGGCGCGGCTGATCGTTTGCCGGCCCGCCCTGCGGAGGCAGCAGTCGCGCCCGATAGCGAAAACTCTGAAAAAATCCTTACATTTACCCGTCAACAAGGCCGGATTCCGGCGGTGCGCCTGACCGGGCCATGCCGCAGGAGCGGTTTGCCATAGTGTCTGGATATGAAGTGTATGCGTTTACTGATCGGGTGCAGCCTTGTGCTGCTGCTCGTCGCCTGCGGAGAGTCCAAGCAGGAACAGTGGCTCTCGGCCGCTCGGTTCATCAGCGGTTCGTCGTCGTCGCAGACGCTGATGTACCTCGACTCGATCCGCTATCCGCATCGGCTTTCGGCGGCACAGTATGCCGAGTATGTGCTGCTGCGCACCGAGGCGCGCGACAACCTGGCCGAGAGCTACCTGGCCGACACCTCGGCGCTTGCCGCGACGGTGGCCTACTATAAGAAGACCCGCGATGCGTCGCGTACGCTGGCGTCGCTCTGTTACCTGGGGACGGCATATTCGACGCTGCCCTCGCGGCAGGAGTATGCTTTTTTCTGTTTTCAGGAAGCGCTGGAATACCTGCCCAGGGCCGAGGACTATGCGGTACTGTTCAAGCTGCACCTGAACCTGGGGCTGCTCTACCAGAAGGAGTACAACAAGCGGCAGGCTGCCGAGCATTTCAACTCGGCGTCCGAGTACGCGCTCCAGCTTTCCGACCGTAACCTTACGTCCCCGATGCTGACCCGTATCGGGTATTGCTATTTTTATCTGGAGCAGTATGATAAGTCGCTGGCCTATTTTCAGCGGTCGCGCTTCATGTCGGGGCCCGGGACCCCGCAGGAGAAGGAGATACTGCTTGGCATTTGCGTCTCCTATCTGCGCCTGGACCAGTTGCCCGAGGCCAAGCGGATCTTGCTCGATGCGGTGAGCGCCGCGCGCCATCCCGACTATCTGGCGATCGAGAACCTGGCGCTGGCCTATGTCTATTTCCGGGAGGAGAAGCCCGATTCTGCCATGCTGTACCTGAATGCGGCCGATCGCTACCGCAAGAACGTGCAGGACATCGATTTCGGCCGGTATTTCCACACCGTGCTCTCGAAGGTCAACCGCCAGCAGGGCGACTATGCCGGGGCGATCGCCCAGCTCGAGGAGGCTCTGCGTAGCGCCGAACGCAAGGTGACGCTGATGGATGATAACAGTCGGAGCGAGTCGTATGTCAAGTTCCAGAACGAGAAGTACCGCCGCGACAGCGACAGGTACCGGATCAGCCTGATCGCGACCAATGTGTTTTTCAGCGTGCTCTTGCTCGTGCTCGTGGTTCTGTGGTATCTCCAGCGTAAGCGTAAGCGCAGGCAGCTGCAGCAGATCGAGACGTCGGCGGTCAGGTTGCGCAGCCGGCTTGACAGTCAGGAGAGCCAGTCGCGCAAGCTCAAGAAACTGATCACGCGCGACTGGGAGCTTACCAAGCGCATTGCGCTGATGCAGGCTCAGTCGTCCGAGCAGGTCGCGGCGTTCTCCGAGAAATTCAACAAGGTGGTCCGTATCGGCGACCAGAATCCCTTCACGCTCGACTGGCCCCGCTTCTACTCGGATATCGACGATGTGTTCGACCAGTTCGCTGCCCGGCTGAGGCGCCAATGCCCCGACCTGACCGAAAAAGAGGTGCAGCTCTGTTGCCTCACGCGGGCCGGTTTCAAGACCGACGAGATCGCTTTTGTCTGGAGGCAGAGCGTCTACTCGGTCCATAAAAGCCGGTCGGCGATCCGCAAAAAACTCGGCATGGCCGAGGGCGAGGATATTATCGGTTTTTTGCAGAAAAAACTGTCCTGAGCCTGCCAAATCGCGCCGTTGTCGATAGCCTTACAAGCTTCGAGCATTGTCTTTACAAGTATTGATCCGCTTATTATTTTGTAAATGTATTGTTATTAGATATATAGAAATTTGTATTTACAAGTTGATACTTGGTTTTTACAAATCCGAAAATGCTTCATAGCCTCTATATTTGCTGACGTGATCGACATCGGTCGTATCGTGCCGGCTTCCCTCTTTGCAAGGCTTGGCCTGTCAGGGCGAACGTGGATTGGAACCCTTTTACTATTGAGAGGCTATGAGAAAACTTCTGTATACGCTGACCGTTTCGTGTCGTTTTAGCGTGCTGGCTTTTTGTAAGGACGACAATTCCGTTCCTGCGAGCTGTCCCGGCCGTTTGATCGTCACCTTCGGGATGGATGCCGCTTGGCATCCTGCGGTAGGGGGCGTGTGCCGTATACCTTCATAACTCGCTCCGCCGTCCCGGATTTTGGCTGTCTCACCTAACTTTCACTATACTTAAATTTTTAATTTTGTTCAACTTAAATTCTTTGATTATGAAGAAGTTGTTTGTGATGCTGGCTATTGCCGCAGGTACTGTGTTCAGTGCAAATGCCCAGTCTACGGGTTACGTAAGCGGAACGCTGGGTTTCTGGCGTGACAACGATGCCAAGACGACCCAGTTCTCGATCGTTCCTGAGATCGGTTTCAACCTGAGCTCGCGCTGGGCGCTGGGTGTCCAGATCGGGTATGTGTACGAGCAGCAGAAGGTGGCTGACGTGAAGATCAAGGACAATGGCTTTATCATTGCTCCGTATGCCCGCTACACGCTTTTCTCGCAGGGATTGTTCAGCATGTTCCTCGACGGGGGTGTGGGCTACTCGACGACCAAGGCTGACGGTGCCGAGCGCCAGAACGGCTGGGAGATCGGTATCAAGCCGGGTATTATGTTCAATCTGTCGGACAACTTCAGCCTCGTTGCCAAGTACGGCTTCTTGGGCTACCGCGACACGTACGGCCTGGGCCGTTCGTTCAATGGTTTCGGTCTCGGATTTACCTCTGAGGAGCTCAGCCTGGGATTCCAGTGCCGTTTCTAAGCAGGATTCCGATCCCGTTGCGGCGGCCGCCCATTTGGGCGGCCGCTTTTTGTCCTGTGGGCGGATAGCGACCGGCACAACCGGCCGGGCCGATGGCCTGATGGTCGGGCCGTAGTGTTCGAAGCCTTAGCCCGGAGGATCCGGATCGCCCCCCGGGAAAGGTGGGCTCGCCTGGCTTGTCACGAGGGGGGCGGCAGACGAGTGCGGTGACTGGCCCTCCGTAATGCGGAGTGGGCTGTTCCGCCTCTTCTGTTCGGCCGGAGGAGTTTGGCGGGAGAAAACGATGTGTCCGGCGCATGGCAGGGAAATTATCGCTATCTTGGGGCAAATTTCCGATCGTATGGATATCCTGCTTGCGATACTTGCCGTGTTGTGCGCGATCGTCGGGCTTCTGGGCTGTTTCGTGCCGGTATTGCCCGGGCCGCCGCTCAGCCTGCTCGGCCTGTTCCTGATCCACTGGACGGGATATGTCCAGTTCTCATCGCGTATGCTGATCGTCTGGAGCGTTGTGACGCTTGCCGTGACGCTCGCCGACTATTACCTGCCTGCCTGGATGACCCGCCGTTTCGGGGGCTCGCGTGCTGCGACGATCGGGGCGACCGTCGGGTTGCTGGTCGGGATGTTCCTGTTCCCTCCGTTGGGGATCGTGGTCGGCCCCTTTGTCGGTGCGTTCGTCGGCGAGTTGATCCATGACCGGACCGATAACGCCAGGGCGCTGCGCGTGGCGCTCGGGTCGTTCGTCGCCTTTGTGCTCGGGACGGGGCTCAAGCTCGTTGCCTCGGGCATGATGGCTTACTATGTCGTCCGCGCTCTTATTTAGCGGTCGGGTCGATCTCGATGGCCGTCGGGCAGTGGTCCGAGTGGCGGGCGTCGGCGAGGATGTAGGCGTCGCGTAGCAGCGGGCGCGTTGCCTCCGAGGCCATGCAGTAGTCGATCCGCCATCCCTTGTTGTTGGCCCGTGCGTTGAAGCGGTAGCTCCACCACGTATACTGATGCGGCTCGTCGTGATAAAGGCGGAACGTGTCGATGAAGCCGTCCCCGAGGAAGTCGCTCATCCATGCGCGTTCTTCGGGCAGGAAGCCGCTGCTCGTGGCGTTGCGTACCGGGTCGTGGATATCGATGGGGCGGTGGCAGATATTGTAGTCGCCGCACAGGATCAGCCTGGGGCGCTCCTCCACCAGTTGTCCGATATATTTCCGGAAGTCGGCGAGCCATTTCATTTTGAAAGCCTGCCGCTCTTCGCCCGAGGTTCCCGACGGATGGTACACGCTGACCACCGTGAGATCGCCGTAGTCGGCACGCAGGAAGCGGCCCTCGGCGTCGTACTCGGGGATGCCCATGCCGGGAATCACGCGGTCGGGCACCGGGCGCGACAGGATGGCCACGCCGCTGTATCCTTTTTTCCGGGCGGAGAAATAGTAAGGCTGATAACCCAGCTCTTCGAAGAGTCCTGACGAGATCTGTTCCGGCTGGGCTTTGGTCTCCTGCAGGCAAACGATGTCGGGCGACTCGGCCCGTAGCCAGCCTGCGAAGTCTTTGGCGAGCGCGCTGCGCAGGCCGTTGACGTTGTATGTGACGATTTTCATCTGGTGTGGTTTATTCCGGTATTAATCGTATGCCTGCCTGTGAGGGGTCTCCGGCAGGGTCCCCGATAGCCCCGGTCGGGGCCGTCTTTGCAGGCCGCACGCTCGTTCCGTAAAAATAGGATATATTCTCCGGCCGTACAACCCTGCGGCATATTTTGCCGGGCCGGGCTCAGCAGTGCCGGGTCGGCCGGCTCGAGCGGCGGCTGTCGTGGTACCGGTCGACGGCCCGCTGTATGGTGGTGTACTTGCGTCGGAATGCGTTGAACGTATCGCGCGAGACGTCGTAGTGACGGCAGATGCCGACTATGGATTGTCCCTGGCGCAGCATGCGGATGATCTCGACGCGATTTTCGATCAGGATGTGGAGCTTGGTGTAGCTGCCCTTGCGGCGTCCGAGCTGGACGCCCTCGGCCTTGCGCAGCGCCAGGGCCTCCTTGGTGCGCATCGAGATCAGGTTGCGCTCGATCTCGGCGACGAGCCCGAAGGCGAAGCAGAGCACCTTGCTGTTGATGCTGTCGTCGAAGGCGTAGCCGTCCTTGGTGCTGTATAGCGTGATGTTCTTTTCGAGGCAGCGTCCCATGATGGCCATGATGTCGGTGAGCGTGCGGCTCAGGCGGGACAGCTCGGTCACGATCAGCGTGTCGCCGCTGCGCAACTGCCTGAGCATCTTGCCGAGCTCTCGGTCTTTCTGGTGTTTCTTGCCGCTGACCACCTCGGTGACCCAGCGGTCGACCGTGAGGCCT